>CBDUSH010000062.1:0-9914 GCA_965369965.1 uncultured bacterium
TAACACTGTACTACTCCGCTCATCCTTTTACCAGCCAACCCCTCTTTTGGAACATCAAAAAATATTCATTTGCTCCACCTAACCTTTCTGCCATATAATCGTTATAGCATGTAGGGTACGTCATGATTGTAAAATCAGCGGTACTCTATATGCACAGGGTAACGCCACAATATCGGCTGAAACGGTCGTTCCGGACAGGTGTTTAGCCGGCGGGGAGTTGTCAGGTGCAAGATGAGGAGAGTCTCGTCCGGCGGGCGCAGCAGCACGACCAGACGGCTTTAACTCAAATATATGAAGAGAACTTTGACCGGATTTACCGCTACATTGTTCTCAAAATAGGAGAAAGAACCGAGGCAGAGGATATGACTCAGCAGGTCTTTCTAAGCGCCTTCAAATCGATCTCTTCTTACAAATGGAAGGGCACGCCCTTTTCGGCCTGGCTGTTTCGCATCGCCCATAACCGGATTGTCGACCACCTGAGAAAAAAATCGAAGCGGGCGACGGTGTCCCTTGACGAAAACCTGGTATCGGGCAGCAGCAATCCCGGGATGGAGGCGGAGCGTAATATGGAGATCGCGGACCTGGTTTCGGCTGCCCGCCGCTTGACCGATGCCCAGCAGGAGGTGATTTCCCTTCGCTTCGCCGGCGGGTTGCCCATCGCCGAAGTGGCCCGGGTCATGGGGAAAAGCCAGGGGGCAATCAAGGCGCTGCAGCACAGCGCCGTCGCCGCCCTGCGCCGGATAATGGTTTTGGAATAAGACGATGAATAACGAAAACGAGTTCGATAATATACTGGACGAATGCCTGGAGCGAATGCTCACCGGCGGTGAGACCGCGGAGCAGTGTCTGGCGCGGTATCCGCAGTGGGCCCGGGAGCTGGAACCGCTGCTCCTGGCCTCCACATTTGCCCGGAAAGCGTCATCAATCAAACCCAGTCCCGAGTTCCGGGAGAGGGCACGCTACCAGATGCGCGCCGCCTTGCAGGAAATGGCCGAAAAAAGAGAGCGCCGTTTTTCCCTCTTCCGCTGGCAGCCGCAGTGGGTAACGGCGGTCATTGCCGTCGTGGTCCTGGTCGTGGCCAGCGGCGGTACCGTGGCGGCGTCCGGCAACAGCATGCCTGACGGAATCCTGTATCCGGTGAAACTGGCCACGGAACGGGTGCGCCTGACGCTGACCCCTTCATCCCTGGGTAAAGCGGAGTATTACATGGAAATGGCGGACAGGCGTGTCGCCGAGATAATTGTCATGGCCAACCGGGGTAAGTCGGAACACGTGGAACAGGTCGCTCGCCGCCTTAACGTCTACCTGGCTCAGGCGGCTGATCTGGTCGCTGACCGGAACGGGGGGGCCGGTGTGGTCATGGCGCCGCTGCCGGCGGCCGCTCCGGAAAGAGCGCCATCAGCGGAAGCGGTATTACCGATGCCAGCGCCGGCGGCAATCCCGGAAAAAGCGCCGCCGGAGAGAGCCGTACTGCAAATGCCGGTACCGGAAGTAACCCCGGAACCCCGGGAGGAAGCGGCCATGTTGGCGCCGGCCCCGGAAGAGATGAAAACACCTGCCCTCACCGCCCGGGAACCAGGGGAGGTAAAACCCCGGATAAAGCCGGCCCCGGTACGGCCGCTACCCCAAAGAGCGCCCGAAATAACCGCCAGAGAACCGGAAAGGCAGGCGCCGGATGTGATGAAGGCGCCGCCTAGGCCGATGCCGTCGATAGTTGAAGCTGAAGATGGGGCTGAACCGGCAAAACTTGACCGGCGGGCCAGGCTGCAAATGCTCATGATACGTAATTCCCTCCGGAATTCAGAGGTTCTCCGCGAGGCCTTAGAAAAGGTTCCTGAAGAGGCCCGGCCGGCCCTGCTTCGAGTGATCGCCGAATCGGATACCGCCTACCAGCGCATACTGGAAATCCTCGGGGAAAAGGATAAATAACCCCGGAATTCCGGTTCCCATAGCGGTTACTTTCTTATTTATTCAAAATTATTCAAAGAAGGCATCCTTTTTCTTTGTAAATCCGCTTGAGAATCCAATAAAAAACTTTCTCTGATTAAAAATCCGGTAAAAAGTACAAAATTCTCGAAATCGCCACTAACCAGGTGGCGATTTTTGCGTTATATATTGTTGAAACCAGTAAAAAAGGAGGAAGAAATGAAAAAATTCTGGTTAAAGGTCACCGGGGTGGTGGCTGTAGCGGTAATCGCGGTGGCGGCTCTCAGCGGCTGCAGCGGTGAGGGTACTCTCGGGCTGGCCGATATTCCCTCGGACATTCGGGTCAACCTGAGCAGCCAGCAGGAAGGCATCTGGGTCAACGGTAACGGTAAGGTAACCGCCGTGCCTGATATTGCTATTTTGCAGCTCGGTATTGAAGCCCAGGAAGTCAGTGTGGCGCAGGCTCAATCTCAGGCCGCGCTGGCCATGGACGCCGTGATGGCGGCGCTCAAAGACAACGGGGTGGCCGAAAAGGACATCCAGACCCGCTTCTTTAACATTCACCGGGTAACCCGGTGGGATGAAAACAAGGGGCAGGAAACGGTGATTGGTTACCGCGTAACCAATATGGTTACCGCCAAGATAAGGACGATGGATGAGATTGGTGTCATTGTCGATGCCGTGGCCGTGGCCGGAGGCGACCTCACCCGTGTCGATAGCGTGGCTTTTTCTATCGAGGACCCGACCGGCTATCAGGCAGAAGCGCGGCAGAAGGCAATCGCTGACGCAAAGGCTAAAGCCGAACAGCTCGCCGAACAGGCCGGCATAAAACTGGGTCGGCCCACCTACGTTTCGGAGAGTTCGTATTCGCCCTCACCGGTATACCAGCAGCGCTCCTACGCCTATGCCGAGGCAATGCCGGCAGCGATGCCTTCATCCGCCATCAGCCCGGGTGAAATGGAAGTCACCCTCACCGTTCAGCTTGCCTATGCTATTGCCGGATAAAGGCGGCAGCGCCGCCGTTAAAGGTAAAAATAAACACTTGGCACGGATTGCCTGGATAAATTAAAGGAAAAGGAGGTAAAAGGAAATGTCGAAAAAGATGAGGGTTATCCTTTCCGCTCTGGCGGCGGTAATGGTGCTGACCCTGGGTGGTGCGGCGGCTGTCCTGGCCCAGGAAGGAGACAACACCTTACCGGACGATGAAATTACCGTCGAGGGGGATGGGCCGTCGGTTGATGTGGAGGAACTGCTGCCGCTGATTCAACAGTTCATGCCGGATACGGAAAACGATGGTCTGCTGGCTGAAGTTGCCGCCATCCTGGGAATCTCCGAGGAAGAACTCAGGGAAGCCTTTCAGCAGGCGCGCCAGGAGATGATGCAGGCGAAATGGGAAGAATCTTTTCAACAGGCACTGATACGCGCACTCGAAGAAGGGCTGATTACCCGGGAAGAAGCTGACGAAATTCAGGAATGGTGGACTCAGAAATCGGATGCCATCGATTTAGAGTTATTCCGGCACCTTTTCCGGTTTAACAATCACCCTGACAAACCAAAACCGGGTGTCAGGCTGGGGCAGCGCCCCGATATGAAACCGCAGCCCAGGCCGGGAATGGGTCTGTCAGCCGCCAGTGACTTACCGGGCAACGCCCGGCCGGGTCTCCAGCTTAATGAAAAGAAGGCCGTGAAAATCCGGGAATGGATGCAGAACCGGCCGGAATCTTCAAATGGCCGCTCGGTGCAGGCACGCATCTTGAATGTCCGGCGCGGACAGCAACGAACCGGCAACCGGGGTAACGGTAACGGTCAATTACCTTTCCGGATTGAAGAATAGCCGGTCAAAAAACAAACAACGCGGGGGGTTCCCTGGTGGGGCTCCCCGCTTTCTTTATCCGGTACTGCTGGCCGTATCCGAATAACGTTCCCACTCGCTGTAAAGGCAGCCGCAGTACTGCTGCCGGTACAGATTCATCCCCTTGGTGATGTGCCGGCTGTCCGAATAGCGCTTGCGCAGGTCGGCGTATAAAAATTCCACCCCGGTCTCCCGCCCCGCTTCCTCGCCGATTTCCCTGATAAGGTCGTGCTTCTGGTGGGGGCTGATGAGCAGGGTGGTGGTGAAACCACCGAATCCCGTCCGGCGGGCGATTTCGCCGGTTTTTACCAGGCGGAGACGAAAGCAGTGCCGGCACCGTTCCGGTTCCTGTTCCTGCCCCGCCACCCGGCGGAAATACTCTGTTACGTCGTAACCCGGGTCGATATTTAACGGCAGGTCTATCTCTTTAGCCAGGGTTTTCATCGCCTCCAGGCGGTGCTGGTGTTCGGTATAGGGGTGGATGTTGGGATTATACCAGAAGGCGCCCACCCGGTACCCCTGCTCCCGCCAGTAACCGGCGGTATAAGCGGCGCAGTGAGCGCAGCAGCTGTGAACCAGGACTGATTTCATACCTGCTATTTTAGCCGCATCGTCGTTGAGTTATCAAGCAGGCAGGCAGGCGATTAAAAAGAGGGGTTTTCGGTCCTATCTCAAATACTCGGAAAAACCGCTTACCACAGGCTGCCCTGCGGCGGCTTGTCCTTGTTGTAAGGCAGCCCCAGGTGTTCGTAGGCAAGCCGGGTAGCCAGCCGGCCGCGCGGTGTCCTCTCCAGGAAGCCGAGCTGCAACAGGTAAGGCTCGTAGACATCCATGATGGTATCAGCCTCTTCGCTGATGGCGGCGGCGATTGTTTCCAGGCCCACCGGCCCCCCGTTGAACTTCTCCATGATGGTGCGCAGTACTTTGTGGTCTATCTCGTCCAGGCCTATCGGGTCCACCGCCAGTTTTGCCAGCGCCTCATCAGCCACCGTCTTGGTGGCGATCCCGTCGGCAATCACCTGGGCGTAGTCCCGTACCCGCCGGAGTAACCGGTTGGCCACGCGCGGTGTCCCCCGCGCCCGGTTGGCAATTTCTTTCAAACCATCGTCTTCGGCTTCTATCTCCAGTATGCGGGTGGAACGCTTCAGGATTGACTCTATGGCCGGGCGGTCATAAAAATCGAGGCGGTAGACAGACCCGAAGCGGTCACGCAGGGGCGCGCTCAGCATGGCAAAGCGCGTGGTAGCGCCAATCAGGGTAAACTCGGGTAAATTCAAGCGCAGGCTCCGGGCGCCCGGCCCCTTGCCGATGATGATGTCCAGGGCAAAATCTTCCATCGCCGGGTAGAGTACTTCTTCCACTGCCCGGTTGAGGCGGTGGATTTCGTCGATAAAGAGGATGTCCTGGCTGTGCAGGTTGGTTAAAATCGCCGCCAGGTCACCGGTGCGCTCAATGGCCGGTCCCGAGGTAATCCGGATTTTGACCCCCATCTCGGCGGCGATAATGTGGGACAGCGTCGTCTTGCCCAGGCCGGGCGGGCCGTAGAGCAAGGTGTGGTCCAGCGCCTCACCCCGGCCTTTAGCCGCCCTGATGGCGATGCTCAGGTTATCTTTAATCTTGTCCTGGCCGACGAAGTCGCCAAGGTGGCGGGGACGCAGATTAGTGTCGAGCGGCGTGTCCTCAACATCGGGCTTACCGGATATGATGCGGGCTATGCTAACTCACCCCCTTAATCCTCCCGGCTGTCCGAATCCCCTTCTTCACCGGGCAGGCCAGGTGTCTCAGCCACCGGCTGGTCAGGCTTCGATTCATCGGCCGGACTTTCGGTAGCGGCCGGTAACTCATCCGGCGTCTCGTCTACCGGCAGATCAGGCTTCGGTTCGTCGTCCGGACTTTCGGTGGCGGTCGGTAATTCGTCCGATGAATCGCCTCCCAGGAATTTCAAAATATCCAGCGGCTCCGTCCTGGCTTCCAGGCCGGGAGCTTCATCGGATCCCTCCTCGCCTGCCGGCAGTTCCGGTATCTCTTCAACGGTCTCGTAGTGAGCCGGTATCAGCTTACCGATAATCACGTTTTCCTTGAGTCCTATCAGCTTGTCAACCTTACCGTTAACCGCCGCGTCGGTCAGTACCCGGGTGGTTTCCTGGAAGGAAGCCGCCGATAGCCAGCTTTCCGTGCTCAGCGAAGCTCTGGTAATGCCGAGCAACACGGTGTGAGCGGTGGCCGGTTCGCCTCCTTCGGCCAGTACCCGGGCATTAATTTCTTCGTAAATGTGGCGGACGACCAGTTCTTCAGGGACCATGTCGGTATCACCGGCGGAATCGATGCGAACCTTGGTCAGCATCTGCCGGGTGATAACTTCGATGTGCTTGTCGTTGATGGTCACGCCCTGGGAACGGTATACCCTTTGCACCTCGTCCACCAGGTGCCTCTGTACTGCCTCTCTGCCTAAAATCCGCAGTATGTCCCGGGGGTTTATTGACCCGTCGGTAAGTCGTTGCCCGGCTTTTACCTCTTCGCCGCTCTTGACCCGAATACTGCTGGTGCCGGGAATGGGATACTCTCGCACCTCTTTCTCTTCGTAACTGATAGACAGCTTCTTGCCTTTGACGGTTACTTCGCCGGCAATGCGTGCCACCATAGTTGGCGTTTCCGGGGCTACCGCGTCGGGCTTGGCTTTGCCTTTGGCCTTTTCCGGTTTGGTGGCCAGCACGGTGCCGATATCCACCCACTGGTTGTTTTCCACCGCCGCCTTCCAGCCGGTGGGCAGCGGGTACTCGTCGCGATAGGTCTCGGAACTGATAATTTTGATTCTCCGGCCGTCGTCGTCAATAACCACGTCGGCTATACCGCCTATTTCCGCAATCAATGCCTGCCACTTGGGCACCCTGGCTTCGAAAAGCTCCTCCACCCGTGGTAGACCGCTGGTGATATCAAGTCCGACGACACCGCCGGTGTGGAAGGTTCGCAGTGTCAGCTGGGTGCCCGGCTCGCCGATGCTCTGCGCGGCGATGATGCCGATAGCGGTTTTAAGGGCGACCGTTTTTCCGCGGGCAAGGTCTCTGCCGTAACACATCTGGCAGGCTCCCCGCTTCGACCGGCAGGTCAGCGGTGACCTGATGTGAACCTTGGTTATTCCGGCAGCGATGATTTTTTCCGCCGCCGATTCATCGATTGCCTCGTTTCGCTCCATGATTATTTCACCGGTATCAGTATGAACCACCTGGCTGGCGGCCATCCGCCCGATAATTCGCTCGGTCAGTGACGGCAGCACCCCTTTTTCCTCCGGTTCCGATATCCAGACACCATCCGGCGTCTCGCAGTCCTCTTCGAAGACGATAACGTCCTGGGCGACGTCGATAAGGCGCCGGGTGAGATAGCCACTCTCCGAAGTTCTTAAAGCGGTGTCGGCCAGACCTTTGCGGGCCCCGTGCGTGGAAATGAAGTATTCCAGGACGCTGTGTCCTTCCCGCAAGCTCGATTTAATGGGGAATTCGACGATTTTACCGGACGGGTCGGTCATCAGACCCCGCATACCGGCCATCTGGCTGATCTGGGAGATATTACCCTTGGCGCCGGAGCTTGCCATCATGTAAATACCCCCATAGCGATCGAGAGTATCCGATATGGTTTTGGTAATATTAGCGGTGGTTTCCATCCAGATACCAACGACGCTGTTGTACCTTTCGTCTTCGGTAATCAACCCGCGCCGGAACTGTTTTTCAACTGTGGAGACTCTTTCTTCGGCATTTTCCAGCTGCTTGGCTTTGCTTTTCGGGACTTCAATATCATTCATGGCGATGGTGATTCCTGACCTGGTGGCGTAATGGAACCCCAGCTTTTTGAAGTTGTCAATAACCTCTGCCGTATCTTTATCACTGAGCAACCGGCAGCATTCGGTAACCAGTCGTTTCAGCACCGTTTTATCAACCGCCATGTTCCGGAAACCGAGTTGCGGCGGCAGGGTTTCGTTAAAAATGATACGGCCGACGGTGGTTTTGATTTTCGGTTCGTCCTGTTCCGGCGTTCTGACCTCGATCTCCGCCCGGAGTTCGATAACGTCCAGGTCGTGGGCTAGTTTGGCTTCTTCAAAACTGCCGAAATATTTGCCCTCTCCCTTTGCTCCGGCTCGGATGGTGGTCAGGTAGTAGCAACCGAAGACCATGTCCAGTGTGGGGGTTACCGTCGGCTCACCGCTGCTTGGTAGAAGCAGGTTGTGGTAACTGAGGGCCAGCTCTCTCGCCTCCCGGATGGCTGCCTTGGAAAGCGGGATATGGACTGCCATCTGGTCGCCATCAAAATCGGCATTAAACGCCGAGCACACCAGGGAGTGAATCTGTAGGGCGCTGCCATCGATGAGTACCGGCTCAAAAGCCTGGATGCTGAGTCGATGCAGGGTGGGGGCGCGGTTAAGCCATACCGGACGTTCTTTTATCACGTCTTCCAGTATGTCATATACCTCCGCCTTGGCTCTCTCTACCTGCCGGCGGGCACTCTTGATGTTAGGCGCCAGGCCCTGGCTTACCAGCCGGTTCATCACAAAAGGCTTGAAAAGCTCCAGTGCCATCCGCCTCGGCAGGCCGCACTGGTGAAGTTTCAGGTCAGGACCGACGACGATGACGGAACGCCCGCTGTAGTCCACCCTTTTTCCCAGCAGGTTCTGCCGGAAACGACCCTGCTTACCCCGCAGCATATCGGATAGCGACTTGAGCTTATGATTGCCGCTGACTGAAATTGCCCGTCCCCTTCGGCCGTTATCAATAAGCGAGTCAACCGCTTCCTGCAGCATACGCTTTTCGTTACGGATGATAATCTCCGGCGCGCCGATGTCTATCAGGTGGCGCAGCCGGTTGTTGCGGTTAATCACCCGCCGGTAGAGGTCGTTAAGGTCACTGGTGGCGAATCTCCCGCCGTCCAGCTGCACCATCGGGCGCAGGTCGGGCGGCAGCACCGGTAATACGGTGATAACCATCCATTCCGGTTTATTGCCGCTGTTGCGGAAGGACTCCAGCACCCGCAGTTGCTTGCTGGCTTTTTTACGCCGCTGTCCGGATGAGGATAACGTTTCTTCCATCAGGTTGACGCGCAGTTGCTTGAGGTCCAGGCCCTTGATTATTTTCAGGATGGCCTCGGCTCCCATTCCGGCTTCAAAAACATTGCCGTGTTCGAGCTTGAGGTCATGATACTGGTTCTCGCTGAGCAGCTCCCGCACGTAGAGGTCTTGCAGATGCTGTATCTTCTCGGCGGACCTTTCCTGGTGCTGGCTTTTCTCTTCGTTAAAATTACGCCGGATCTGGTTTATCTCCTCGACGCTTGCCTGTTCCGACTCCATCAGGGCTATCTTTTCTTCCAGGGCGTTATGCTGCTCGGTAATTAAGCCTTCGGTACTCTCTTCGAGTTGCTTGATTGCCTCCTCGCGGGCTTTTTCGTTGACCGAGGTAACGATATAATGGGAGAAATATAAAATATGCTCCAGGCTGCGCGGTGACAGATCAAGAAGTAAACCGAGCCGGCTCGGCGTGCCTTTGGCAAACCAGATGTGGCTCACCGGACAGGCCAGCTCAATATGGCCCATGCGTTCCCGGCGTACCTTGGCCCGGGCCACTTCGACACCACACTTGTCGCAGACAACTCCCTTGTAACGTATCTTCTTGTACTTCCCGCAGTAACATTCAAAATCTTTGGTGGGACCGAAAATTCTTTCGCAGAACAGCCCGTCCCTCTCCGGTTTTAAGGTGCGATAGTTAATCGTCTCCGGCTTGGTCACCTCGCCGTATGACCAGCCCCTGATTTGTTCCGGTGAAGCTAATGAGATACGTACCGCGTCAAAATCATTAATTTCCAGCATTCTCTTAGTTTACCTCACTCGAAGGGTTTTCTTCGCTATCATTAGTTTTCGTATCCGGATTGGCAGCTTCCGTTTCCGGTTCGGCGGTCTCTGTCTCCGGGGCAGGTGCTTCCGCTTCCGGTTCGGCAGTCTCCGTCTCCGGGGCAGGCGCTTCCGCTTCCGGTTCGGCAGTCTCTGTCTCCGGGGCAGATGCTTCCGCTTCCGGTTCGGCAGTCTCTGTCTCCGGGGCAGACGCTTCCGCTTCCGGTTCGGTTGTCTCCGTCTCCGGGGCAGATGCTTCCGCTTCCG
>CBDUSH010000063.1:0-9833 GCA_965369965.1 uncultured bacterium
CCCGGACCAGTATTGAAGCTCCCAGCGTGAAGATGGCACAGGAACTGTCGCCGGTCAAATACTCCCCATCTTAACCGTGACCTGAGCCGGAGGCTGGGCTTTATACGGAGAGCGGCTTTACTCTGCGGGGCAGCCGGCGGGACCCGGGTGGTGGCTCCAGTCGTGTTTCCGGTGACAGTGCTGCTTATGGATGAGGAAGAAATCAGTTCCCTGTCAGGCGTACCCGGGGTAATCCGGCTGTAGTTAGAGTTTCACAGCCCTCATGGGCGCGCCGGGAATATTGGCGGTAATCTGGATTATGAGAAATAATAAATTAGGGAAACCCTTGCTCTGGACAAGTTCTCTGGCCATACTGCTGGCCAGTTTCGTTGACATCGCCATCGGGCTGTTTTTCCTGCCCGCTGCCGTCCTGTTAGCAGTAGCTGCCTTAGGTCTGTTCAGGGAAGAATTGGAAAGTAAAACGTGAGCAAAACGTTAGTGGCTATCGTTGGCCGCCAGAACGTGGGCAAGTCCACGCTGCTTAATCGCGTTGCCGGAAAACGCCTGGCCATTGTCGAAGATTTACCCGGCACTACCCGTGACCGCGTCTTTGCCGGCGTCTCCTGGCGTGGTTTTGAATTCACCCTGGTTGATACCGGCGGCCTGGAGCCCGGGACGCAGTCGGTCATGTCCCTGGATGTCGAAGAACAGGTGGCGGTGGCCATTGACGAAGCCGACGTAATCATTTTTCTGGTAGACGTGAAAAGCGGGGTGATACCGTCTGACTTTGATGTCGGTGACATGCTCCGCCGGGTGACTAAACCGGTGATACTGGTAGCCAATAAAGCGGACAACTCCAGACTTGAGGCGATGGCGGTCGAGTTCTATCAGTTAGGACTGGGAGAGCCGATGGTAATCAGCGCCCATCACGGACTCGGCACCACTGAACTGCTGGACAGGGTAGTTTCCCTGCTGCCCCCGACGTCGCCCGCGGAGGCCGAATCGGGAATCCTGAAAATTGCCATCGTCGGTCGGCCCAACGTCGGCAAGTCGATGCTGCTCAACGCCCTGGTCGGAGAGAAGCGGTCAATCGTCCATGATGTTCCGGGCACCACCCGTGACGCCGTGGATACCCTCTTCGAGTTTGGCGGCCATGAGATGCTGCTTATCGATACCGCCGGTATCCGCAGGCGGGGCCGGCTGGGCAGAGGCATCGAGTTTTACAGCGTCATCCGCAGCCTGCGGGCGATTGACCGGGCGGACGTGGTCCTGCTGGTCATGGATGCCGGCGAACTGGTGACCGCCCAGGATATGCACGTCGCCGGCTATATCCAGCAGGCGGTCAAGGGAGTGATCCTCGTTGTCAATAAATGGGACCTGGTTACCGAAAAAAATCAGGACGAATGGAACACCGCCATCAGGGCGCAGTTCAGATTCATGGCCTACGCGCCGGTGCTCTATCTTTCCGCCAAATTCGGGCAGGGCGTGGCCCAGATTTTACCCCAGGCCGGCCGGATATATCAGGAACGCCAGAAAAGACTGCCCACGGCTCAGGTCAATAATGTTATCCAGCAGGCGATAGCCGGGCATAACCTGCCGCGAATCGGCCGCAGGCGACTTAAGATTCTCTATGTCACCCAGACGGAAGTCAGCCCGCCAACATTTGTTTTTTTCGTCAATGATGCTAAAATAATACACTTCTCTTATCAGCGCTTTCTGGAGAATAAACTGCGGGAGGCATTCGGTTTTGCCGGAACGCCGATTCGCTTGACCTTTAAATCGAGAGGGGAATCATGATAATTGCCAAGTTCGCCGCCGTAATAATAGGCGGTTATATCTTGGGTTCTATCCCGTTCGGAGTGATTATCAGCCGCTGGAGCGCCCGCGTTGACGTCAGGGATTTCGGCAGCGGCAAAACCGGGGCCACCAACGTGCTGAGGGTAGCCGGTAAAAAAGCCGCCCTCACCGCCGTCCTGCTTGATTTTTTTAAAGGGACGCTGGCGGTGTTTCTCGCCGGGCTGCTCTTCCGCGGGGACTCCCTCGCGCTTACCTCCGGCTACTGGGGGCTGGCCGCTGGCGCCCAGGTGTTGGCCGGCATGGCGGCGGTAGGCGGGCACAAATGGCCGGTGTTCCTCAGTTTTCGGGGAGGCCGGGGAGTGGCCACATATTTCGGCGGTTTACTGGCTTTATATCCCCCGGCGGCCGTGGTTGGCGGCGGGATATTATTTCTCAGCGTCGGTTTGACCAGATATGTCTCAGTGGGTTCTATCATCGGTGCGGTAAGCGCCCTGGTGCTGCTCCTGCCGCTGACTCTCTTTTACGGAGTCTCCCTGGCATACCTGGTTTTTACCCTGTTCGGGGCGGTATTTATTATCGTCGTCCATCGTGACAATATCGCCCGGCTTCGGGCGGGTAAAGAACGCAAGATCGGTGAAAAGGTGGAAATTTAGGAATTTCATGCCGTCTCCTCGCTCCCGAAACGGGACACAGGAAACGTTTTATCAGGAAGAAGGATAAAATATGCTCAAAAGTTTCATGCCGTCTCCTAACTCCCGAAATGGGGTACAGGAAACGTCTTATCAGGAAGAAGAATAAGATATGCTCAAAATTGCCGTTATTGGCACTACCAGCTGGGGAATAGCTCTGGCGGTGGTTATCGCCCGGAAAGGAATAGAGGTTCGGCTGTGGGCAAGGACCGAACAGGAAGTGGCGGCGCTGAGAGAAAAAGGCCCCGACCCCGAACTCTCCCCGGAAATCGTCTTTCCTCCCCGGCTGCTCATCACCAGCGATATGAGCGAGGCGCTGGATGATGCCAGGGCGGTAATTCTGGCGGTTCCCTCGCAGTCAATGCGGCAGAACGTGAAACTGGTGGCGTCTTATCTCGGCAAATCGATGATGATTGCCAGCGCCGCCAAAGGGCTGGAGATTGGCACCGGTAAACGTATGTCGCAGGTAATTGCCGAAGAGATAAACCATCATTACCGGCCCAATATCTGCGTTATCTCCGGACCCAACCTGGCCCGTGAGGTGCTCAACGGCCAGCCGGCGGCCACGGTAGTCGCTGCCGAGAATATGACTATCGCCCGGAAAGTACAGCGGATATTGGCCACGCCCAGTCTCTGTGTCTTCACCAATACGGACGTGATCGGCGTTGAACTGGGCGGCGCTCTGAAAAATATCATTGCCCTCGGTGCCGGTATCGCCGACGGCCTTGACTACGGTGACAACACCCGGGCCGCTTTCATCACCCGTGGGCTGACTGAAATAACCGCCCTCGGCGTCGCTCTGGGGGCGCACCCCCTCACCTTTTCCGGGCTGGCCGGCCTGGGGGATATCGTGGCCACCTGCACCAGTAATTTGAGCCGCAACCACTACGTAGGCGTTGAATTATCCAAAGGACGCGCCCTCACCGAGATAGTCGGCTCGATGAGCCAGGTCGCCGAAGGGGTCAGCACCACCCTGGTCGCCTGGAATCTGGCGCAGCACCTCGGACTGGAGATGCCGATAACCGAGAAGGTCTACGAGGTGCTCTATGAAAATGCCGACCCGCGCCAGGTGGCGGTGGCCATGATAGGGGCTAATGCCGGGCATGAATTAACCGGGCGCAAGTGGAAACTGTTTTCTTTCTTCCGTCGGCATAAATAAGCGGAAACGGACTGCCGCTGTTTCGGAAGCCTATTTACCCTTCTTCTTTTTTACCGGTTCGAGCGTGTCGGCCAATTCCTGGAACAGTTTGCGCTGCTCCTTGGTCAGCGATTCCGGAGTCGCCACGAAGAGCTTTACGATCTGGTCGCCCCGCCCGTTTCGTGTCAGGTGAGCGATGCCCTGGTTTTTCAAACGGAAAGTCCGGTCAGTCTGGCTGCCCGCCGGAATATTAAGTTTAACGGTATTCTCCAGGGTAGGCACTTCCACCTCGGTACCCAGGGCGGCCTGGGCGAAGTTAATCGGCAGTTCGTAAAGGATATCGTCGCCGTAGCGGATAAAAAACTCGTGCTCCTTTACCGCTAAGGTGACATACAGGTCGCCGCTGGAGCCGCCCCTCGCCCCCGCGTTACCCTCGCCGCTCAGCCGTATTCGGGAACCGTTCTCCACCCCGGCGGGAATCCTGACCGCGATATGGCGCTGCTGCTTCTCCCTGCCCATGCCACGGCATTGCGGGCAGGTATCGGTGACTACCTTGCCTTCTCCCTGGCACCGGTCGCACACGGTGGTATTGACGAATCTGCCGAAAAGGCTCTGCTGCACGCGCCGCACCTGCCCCGCCCCGTTGCACTGGGGACAGCGAATGGGCTGGGTGCCCGGCTTGGCCCCGCTGCCGTGGCATTGGGAGCACGCTTCCGTCCGCTTCAGCTTTACCTCTTTCTCGCTGCCGAAAGCCGCTTCCTCGAAAGTGATGGTGAACTCGTAATGCAGGTCGGCGCCCCGCTGGGGAGCACGCCGTCCGGCTTGACTCATTCCGCCGAAGAAAGTGTCGAAAATGTCTCCGATGCCGCCAAAGTCAAAACCCTCGAAACCACGCGCGTAGGAACCGGTAGTGTCGCTGTGTCCGTAACGGTCATAAGCGGCCCGTTTTTCGGTGTCGGAAAGTATTTCGTAGGCTTCGTTTATTTCCTTGAATTTATCTTCGGCCCCGTCGTTACGGTTTCGGTCGGGGTGATATTGGAAAGCGAGCTTGCGAAAGGCCTTCTTCAGTTCATCGCCGCTGGCGCTCCGGGACACCCCCAGGACGTCGTAATAGTCACGTTTGGTCACCATATATGATATTCCTTTTTCATAACCCATCTCTTGGAAAACGGCGCCGCCCGTAACCTTGTTCCTGTGGCCGGTGGCGCCGAAAACATTCCGGAAAGCAATATATCTCTACTATGATAGTAGCAAGACGGCTGTCTACTGTCAAGGCGAAAAAGGTTCATCCCGGTCGTCCGGACGCCCCGAAAATATTGGCCGGAATGGCGACAGAACGCTGTTGACGTAATAGAACAAATGTGCTAATTTGGCATTGTCAATTACTTTGAGGTGGGCCATGGAGCCAGTGTGGTACGAATTGGACGAATGTGATGCCGAGCTCCGGAGCGAGGCGAATCAAGACCCGAACCGGCCAGATCTGCCGCCGGAATTCTGCCAGTACCGGGACGAAGGTTGTGACCTTGCCCGTTCCTGTCTCGATTGCCCTTTCCCGTACTGCGTTTATGAGCTGGCCGGTGGCCGGCAGCGCTGGCTGAAAAAGAGGCGTGATTCGGAAATAAACCGGCTCTTCGCTGACGAAAGTAAAGAGGTTAAAGAGCTGGCAAAGATGTACGGTATCAGCCGGCGGACGGTACAGCGGGCGTTAAAAGGCGCTGTAAAAACCGCCCCGGAGAGCCGGATAAATATTTCACCTGAAGGAGACTTGTCTGGAAATGAATGATACGATTTCAGCGCAGCTGGCACGGCGTGACCTGACCAGAATCAGGGGCTACCGGGATTTGCTTGACTTTTATCATGGTCAGCAGTGGGCAGGCCGGGCAAGGCGAGGGGAAAGACAACTGGTTTTTAACTACACCCGGGTCTTCATTGACAAGATTACCTCCTATCTCATGTCCGGGGTTAATTTTGCGGTGGATGCGACGACCGATTCCGACCAGGCCAGGGAGACGGCCCGGCGGGCGGAAATCGCCCTTTACCGCGTATATGATGAAAACAACCTGGAACTGCTCGATCTGGAGACGGAAATCGATTGCGCCGTACTGGGTGACGCCTGCTACAAGATTATCTGGGATGCCGCTGAGAAAAAAGTGAAGGTAACCGCGCCTGATGTCCAGGGGATATATGCCTGGTGGTCGGGCGATGACACTTCCCGCCTGTGGCGGGTCGCTTCCCGGTACAGCCTCTCCGCCGAGGAGACCGAATTCCTTTACCGGGTGAAACCCAGGGGCAAGACGGCCGTCATCGTTGAGCTTTGGACGGACAATGACTTTGAACTCTATCTGGACAACGTCCTGGTGGAGAAAAAGCCCAATCCCTACCGCTTTATTCCCTTTGTCATCTATCCCAACCTGCGCGAGCCGAAAAAATTCTGGGGAATATCTGATCTGCCGGCCATAATGGAATCGCAGCGGGAATTGAACCGGGCGGTGAGCCAGCTTTCCCGTATCCTGGAACTGTCCGGTAACCCCATTGCCGTGCTGGAAAACGTGGAAGAATCGGAAGATATCGCTATCCGGCCGGGCGCCGTCTGGAATATCCCCGAAGACGCCAAAGCCTACCTGCTCGACTTGTTGCAGGGCGGCGGCATCAATCTTCATATCAGTTATATTGACTTGCTTTACCGT
Organism: uncultured bacterium; assembly: GCA_965369965.1. Taxonomy (GTDB): domain Bacteria; phylum Chloroflexota; class Dehalococcoidia; order Dehalococcoidales; family RBG-16-60-22; genus JACZSH01. The sequence continues at coordinate 6,291 of CBDUSH010000063.1, forward strand.
ACTTTGCACGACATCTCGGAGTCACCCCGCTCCGCTTTCGGGGGCACGGAGAGAGACCTCTCCGGGGTGGCCCTCCAGATTGAGCTTTACCCCCTGTTGCAGAAAGTAAGGCGAAAGCGGATTATCCGCACCGCCGCCTACAAGCGGCGTAACGAGATGATTCTCCGCCTGCTGGAAAAATACCGGGGGGAAAACTTCGGGGACAACCGGTTGCGTATCGTCTGGGCGCCGGTGCTGCCTAACGACATCGCCAGTCAGGTCAATAACGAACAGACGCTGGTCCAGGCCGGTATCCATTCCCGGCGCCGGGCGATGGACGAAATCGGCGTCCAGGACCCCGAGGCTGAGTTTAAAAGATGGCTTGAGGAGAGAGAGACTATTCTCCGTATGAATAAAGAACTTAACGTCCGCTCCAACCGTAGTGAAGTGAGAGAGAGAGCTTCGTCGTCTCCGGTGACCGGCGTTGAGGAATAACCAGTGGGAGGAATCTTTATGGCTGATAACGAACAGGCAATGACCGATGAGTTAACGGCCGCCCGGGACAGGGTGGCTGAACTGGAAGAGGAGAAACAGGTACTCACCCGGCAGCTTGAATCCGGGGGCCTCCGCATCACCGGACTTGAGCAGGCGGTGGCCGACCGGGATGGTGAACTGGACGTACTCAAGGAAACGGTGGTCAAGGCGGATCAGGAATTAACCGGGGTCGGCAATTCCCTGGCTCAGGCGGTCGAGAGCTATCAGGCGCAGGTGGCGGCGGCCAATCCGGACGTTCCCGCCGAACTGATTACCGGCGGCACTATCGATGCCGTCAATGAATCTCTGGAAAACGCCCGCAGCCTGGTGGACAAGGTGAAACTGGGCATCGAAGCCGAGGCGTCCCGGGTGAAAGTGCCTGCCGGCGCTCCGCAGCGCGCGCCGCTTGACCTGTCGGTGCTGTCACCGCGGGAAAAAATACAATACGCGATTGGAGGTAACAGGTAAATGGCTTTAACACTGGCGGAAGCAAACAAACTGTCAAATGACATCCTGCTCCAGGGTGTGGTGGAGACCATCATCAAGGACTCTCCCATCCTGCAGCGGCTGCCCTTTATCGAGATTGTCGGTAACGGGCTGACCTATAACCAGGAAAAGACCCTGCCCAGCATCGATTTCTATGATATCGGTGATACCTGGGTCGAATCAACGCCTACTTTTGAGCAGGTAACGGCTAATCTGAAGATTATGGGCGGCGACGCGGATGTGGATAACTTTCTGAAGTCCACCCGGAGCAACGCCCAGGACCTGGAAGCCGCCGTCGTCGAACTGAAAGCCAAGGCGGTCAAAAATAAGTTCGAGGAAGTCTTTATCTACGGTGACGCCACGTCCAACCCCAAAGAGTTCGACGGATTGAGAAAATTGATCGATACCACCTCGTCCGGTGACCAGGTAGTCGCCATGGGGGCAACCGGCGCCACGCTCACTCTGGCAAAACTGGATGAGCTCATTGACGCCGTCAAAGGCGGCAAGCCCGATATGCTGCTCATGAGCCGGCGCACCCGCCGCAAGATTAACGCCCTGGTCAGGGCCACCGGCGGCATGGTGGACAGTAACCGGGACCAGTGGGGCAACTTTGTCCAGTTATGGGACGACGTTCCCATCGGTGTTAACGACTGGATACTGGATACCCATACCCTCAGCGGCAGCCTGGAGACAGGGACCGCCGGCGGCGCCTGCTCCACGATCTATGCCATCCAGACCGGAGAGTGGGCGCTCTGCGGGCTGACCAGCCCCGGGCAACTGACGGTGGAGCCGATAGGCTCTATGGAAAGCAAAGACGCCACTCGCACCAGGGTCAAGTGGTACGTATCCCTGGCCCTCTTCAGCGCGGTTAAGGCGGCCGCTTTAATCGGCGTCCAGGACTAAAGAAATAAAGGAGGCAGCCGAAAATGGCTTTTTCAGACCCGGGAAAGGGAAGAATTATTGAACAAGGGGAAGGGCTGGTCAGGGTTACCCTGGCCGAGGCCTGCAAGGCGGGTGATATTCTCGGTTACAGCTCAGGGTGGAAGCGGGCGCTGGCCACTACCGGTACGGCGGTGCAGGGCCGGCTGGTCGCCGGCGAGGCTGGCGCCATCGGTGACGTCGTCACCGCTTACCGCCGGGCCGTAGTCAGCGGTTACTCGGGAGGCACTGCCGGCGCCGCCGTCTACGTCGCCGAGGGTAGCGATAACGGCCGGGTTACTGAAACCCAGCCCACCACCTCCGGCGATTGCGATACGCTCATCGGCTATATGGCGTCGGCCACGGTGGCCGCTCTGGAACCCGGCTCGAGAACTGACTCGACCGCTTAGTATTTCGGAAAAACGGGGGAGGGAAACTCCCTCCCCCGTATCCGGAGGAAGATAAAGACGAGGAGGCAACGATGAACCTGACCGATATGAGGGCCCTGGTCCGGCGTGACCTTCATGATGAAGACGCCGATAACTACCGCTGGACGGATAATGAGATAGACAGGCATATCGCCCACGCCGTAAAGGACTTCTCCGGGTACCTGCCCTGGGAACAGAAAGCCGTTATCGCCACCACCTCCGGCTCCCGGGAGATTGATATCTCGGCGGTAACCGGTCGGGTAAGTGTTGAGGCGGCCGAGTATCCGGTGGACAATTTCCCCCGGCGCTACCAGCGGTTCTCCCTGTGGGGGGACACCCTGAGCCTGCTCGGGGACGGGATACCGGACGGCGCCAACGCTTATATCTACTACGGCAAACTGCATACCCTTGACGGCGCTACTTCCACTATCCCCGCCCCCCATGAGGACTTGATCGCCGTCGCCGCCGCCGGCTATGCCGCTGTCGAGTGGGCGGTCTACGCCGTCAACCGGGTCAACGTCGGTGGCAGCGGTACTCCGGAGACGTTTTTCAGCTGGGGCAGGGAGAAGCTGGCCTGGTTCCGGCAGGAGATACGGCGGCTCGGCCGGAAACACCGGGTCAGGACCCGCTCTCTCTATCAACCTTACTACCCGGTCGTCTCCGAATCAACCGATTACGGTCCCTGATTCGGCGCCTGAAAGGAGTCTTGCCTCAAATGTCATTCTGAGGAACGAAGTAACGAAAAATCTCCCTCCATCTGTCATTGCGAGGAGCGCCGCGACGAAGCAATCCGGGAGGTGATGTAATTGCCCGCCGAATTAGTTGACGATGTCATTCTGAGGAACGAAGTGACGAAGAATCTCCCCCCACCTGTCATTGCGAGGAGCATCGTGACGAAGCAATCCGGGAGTGGCCTTGCCTCCACTGTCATTCTTAGGAACGAAGTGACGAAGAATCTCCCCCCACCTGTCATTGCGAGGAGCCCCGCGACGAAGCAATCCGGGAGGGGAGCCGGAGGTTTAAAAAGATAATCCCCCATCATCCCTGGACCCTTCGCTACGCTCAGGGTGATATTGATGCCGTTCTTTCAGGGTAAAGCCCTTGCTAAGGGAAGAGAGACGAAACCTCAAAGCACCCCCATCAGGGTGTCTAAGAGGGGCAAAGCCCCTCTTTTTTCCCCTCCCCCTTCCCCTTGCTA
>CBDUSH010000064.1:0-9426 GCA_965369965.1 uncultured bacterium
TTGAGGGTGACCTGGACGGCTACAACGTCTACCGCAGCCTGACCAGCGGCTCCGGCTACAGCCAGGTAAACGGCAGTCTGGTATTGACCAGTGACTACACCGATACCGGCCTGACCAACGGTGTCACCTACTACTACGTGGTGACGGCGGTCGATCTGGGCACCAACGAAAGCGGCTATTCCAGCGAGGCCAGCGCCACCCCGGCAGATAGTCCTCCGGCGGCGCCGGGCAATCTGGTGGCCACACCGGGCATTACTCAGGTAAGCCTTAACTGGGATGATAACGTTGAGGGTGACCTGGACGGCTACAACGTCTACCGCAGCCTGACCAGCGGCTCCGGCTACAGCCAGGTAAACGGCAGTCTGGTACTGACCAGTGACTTCATCGATACCGGCCTGACCAACGGTGTCACCTACTACTACGTGGTGACGGCGGTCGACCTGGGTACCAACGAGAGCGGCTACTCCAATGAGGCCGGCGCCACGCCGGATGCACCTCCGGCAGCACCTGCCGGACTGACCGCGACCAAGGGTGTGGGTCAGGTCAGCCTCGATTGGAATGATAATACCGAACCTGACCTGTCCGGCTACAATGTATACCGCAGCCTGACCAGCGGCTCCGGCTACTCCATGATTAACGGCAGCCTGGTTACAAACAGTAATTACGCGGATACCGGTGTCACTAACGGTACGACCTACTACTATGTGGTCACTGCTGTAGACGACTATAGTGCCGAGAGCGACTATTCCAATGAGGATAGTGCCAGACCGGTCGGCCCGCCGGCCACCCTGCTTAACGACGGCTTCGAAGGCACCCCGTGGGATGCCAACTGGGACGGCAACGGGACTACCGACTGGCAGCCGGGCAGCGGTTACGGCGGCAGTACGTATTCTGCCGAGCATACTTCCGGCGATACCTACCTGACTACAGATGACCTGGATACCTATGCCGCCGAGAACATAACCGTAACGTTCTGGTTCAAGATTAAGGACCTTAATAAGGGTCCCCTGAATATTCAGACATACAACGGTACGACCTATAATACCTGGTTCAACTTGACAGCCTATCCCGGCATAGTCAAGAATACGTGGATGCAGTTCAGTGAAACCATAACCGATTCGCAGTATTTCATATCAAACTTCAGGTTGAGATTCGATGGCTCAACGGAGACTACCGGCAGTGATATTGACGACGTACTGATTAATATCAACCAGTGAATTTGGGGTGAATGGATGAAGTAGCCGGCTGCGGGATTCATCCGGTGACGTGATTTGCCTCAGGTTATGGCGTGTTTACTTAATGGTTAAGTTGATTTAACTGTCTTTGGAGACGTGCGAACTCGTCCGGTTACCCGTGGAAAAAGAATAAAAGGATATACGGGGAAGGTTTTGGGCGAGGCTACTGCCCTGAATTCGGTTATCCTGCCTGACTGGCGCCCGCTCCCGGCTCAACTACCAGACACCCTTCTCCTTTTTCCAGGGATTCGCCCGGGCCACCTCTTCGACGATATCTGTTCCCCAGCCGGGTCGGGTTGGCATTTTCATATAGCCGTTGCTAATTTCAGGCACATTGGTGACGATTTCGTCCTTCAGGGGAAGGGCGTCTACGTCCGTCTCCATAATTCGTACGTTGGGCAGAACTCCACACAGGCTGGCACTGATGAAAGTTGACAGGTGACTGTAGTAGTTGTGTGGCGCCATATTAAATTCAAAGACCTGGGCGAGGTCGCCAACTTTCTTTGACTGACTGAACCCGTTCCAGGGAACGTCCACCATAAACACATCGGCGGCGCGGCATTTAAAATAAGGCAGGAATTCACGCATGTAAATCAGGTTCTCACCGGTACATATCCGGGTCGTCGTTGATTGTTTGATATCGAGTATCGCCTCGGGGTCGTACATATCTACCTCCAGCCACAGGAGGTCGTACTGCTCCAGTACCTGGGCGATACGGGTGCAACCTTCCGGCTTGAAGTTGAGGTTAACATCAAGGGCGATATCCACCTCCGGCCCGACGGCATCCCGGAAGGTGCCGATCAGGGTATCGATGTGGTTCAGCATCGCCTTCGAAGCCACCTGGTCGGTGGTACCGGGTGCGCCACCGAATCCGTCAAAGTGTACCGTGGTCGGCTCGCCCGGGAAGATGATGTTGGTCTTCAGCGCGGTATATCCCCGGCGGATGACCTCTTTGCCGAGGTTGGCGATATCGTCCATCGTCTTGATAGGCGGTTTTTCCAGCTGTGGATGAAGCGCCCGGGTGGTCCCGCAGTGTGACCAGTAGACGCGTACGCTGTCACGAGTCGGGCCCCCGAACAGCTCGATGACCGAGATTCCCAGAGCTTTAGCTTTGATATCCAGGAGGGCCAACTCGATACCCGCGATTGCCTTGGCGCGAACGCCCGACCATCCCTGGATAGCCAGCCGTTCCATGTCCCAGAACCTCATTTCAAAGGCGCGCGGGTCTTTACCCATGATAACCGGCTTGAAATCATCCACGGCCGCGGCCACCGCCAGCGGAGACCTCGGCACACTGCACTCCCCCCAACCAATGATTTCTTCATCGGTAGTCACCTTGACGTATATCCATGACTGCCACCCGGCGTTGACGATGATTGCCTCGACATCCGTAATCTTCATGCTTTCCCCCTTTTAAGTCCCCCGGCGACAATACCGGTGACCGGTTAGCTCTTATATAATTATCCCGTCCGGTGGCAAGTATCTGCCGGGAAAGAGGTATCTCACGCCGTCACCACCAGTGACACACCTTGACAGTCAACACTTTAGCCAGTTCAATTCCGCTTGTCAAGATTCCCCGCTCATTGGTCCTGATAGCTGTCTGGCCGGTATAAAACTTATCTCTGCCGGAGAGTTTCCCCCGGTAAATCCTCACATTTATTAGTGCGTTCCCTGATGGGGGTAATGGTGGCAACGGATATAACGGCTACCACTGCCAAGCCGGCCAGCAACAGCCAGACCAATCGGTAACTGCCCCAATTATCGTAGGCCCATCCACCCAGGGTCGGGCCCACGATGCTTCCCAGGGCGCCGATACCTTCCATCAGACCATAAACGCTCCCGAAACGGGCACGCCCGAAGTGTTTCCGCGCCATTACCGGCAGGATAGAGTTGGTGCCTCCGTAACCAACCCCCAGCAGGGCGATACAGGGGACTAATAACCAGATCTGCGCCGGGGAAACATTGGCGAAAAATAATACCCCGAAGCTAACCATGACGAAACTAGCCGCCGCTACCAGTCGCTGGCTCATCTTATCTCCCAGCCAGCCAAAGCTTATACGTCCGATTATGCTCGTAAGCGGGAGGGCGGTCGCCACCAGGCCGGAAGTCGCCCGGTTGATGCCGACGCTGCTCAGGTACGGCATGACGTGAGTTACTACCGTCATCATGGTAACCATAAGGTACATACGCGCCAGGGACAGGCGCCAGAACGCCCCGTTTTTCAGTGCCTGCCTCACGCTTAACCCATCCTCGCTCGCTGCCGGGATCGCGGAACCAGACAATGGTACCGGCAAATCTTCTGCCTGCCCATCGGGAAAGTAGCCGTATTCCTCGGGCCGGTGTCGGAAGACCAGTGACAGAGGCAGAATCAAGACTATCATCCCTATTGCCAGGATAATCATCGTCTGGCGCCAGTCATACAGGTCGATAAGCCGGACGATTACCGGGACCATCAAGCCACTGAAGCCGAAGCCGGCAATCGCCATGCCGCTGGCAAGCCCCATCTTTCTCCGAAACCAGTTGGCTATCGCCGTTAACATCACGGTCACAGTGCTGGCGCTGGTACCCACCGCCATCAGGGCGAAGGCGCTGTAAAACATGATCAGGGAGGTGGCATAACTGAGCAGGACCAGGCTGACCGCCGTTACCAGCACACCGGTAAAGATAACTTTCCGGGGCCCCACGCGGTCAACCAGGAAACCAATGAATGGCGAAAGAATCCCTATTTCCAGCCCGCGCAGGGAGGCCGCCAGCGATAGTTCTGTATGGCTCCAGCCCATTTCCTCTATTATTGGCTCGAAGAAAGCGGTGAACCCGTAAAATACCGCGCCGCCTACATAGAGCGCCGTCAGGAAAGAGGCGACAACTATCCACCAGCCGAAAAATATCTTATGCGGAGCCCTCTGTGATATCATGAGCGGACGAAATTTCCCCCCGGAATCTGAAGGCGTGAACACTTTAGAAACAGGATTATCTTGGAGAAGCGGGCCGGTACACCGCGTTAATCTTAACATTTTACCGGCGCCGCCGCAATTCACCGGCTTACCGGTTTTACCGGCGCGGAGCGTCATTCTCCTGTCAAAGGAAGAGGGATATCAGAGGGGATGGGGTTAATTCGGCCATAGTCAGGCTATAATTGACGCCGGCCGGGTGATATAATTAAGTTGAACAACATCCGCCGAGGTTTACCATGCGTCAGGCATTACTCTCGGAAAAATTAGCCGGCTCTCGTGTGAGATGCCATATCTGCCAGTGGCGCTGCGCCATCACTCCCGGCAAATTCGGGGTTTGCCGCATGTACCAGAACCGGGACGGCACTCTGTATAACCTGAACTACGCCATGGCTTCAGCCGTTGCCACCGATCCTATCGAAAAGAAACCCCTCTTCCATTTTTTCCCCGGTACCTCCGTTTTCTCGGTCGGCGGCTGGGGCTGCAACTTTCACTGCCGGCACTGCCAGAACTGGGAAATTGCCTGCCCGGTGGGCAGTGAGCCCTGGCTGGGTTCTCAGGAGATTTTACCTCACGTGGCCGTTGACATGGCCCGGAAAAACCATTGCCAGGGTATCGCCTGGACCTACAACGAGCCCGCCATGTGGTTCGAGTACACCCTTGACGCGGCCCGGCTGGCCAAGGAAAACAACCTCTACACCGTGTACGTCACCAACGGCTACCTGACCCCGGAAGCACTGGACGCTATCGGGCCTTATCTGGACGCCTGGCGGGTTGATATAAAGGGCTTCTCAGATTCCTTTTACCGGAACCTTGCCCGGGTTGCCCGCTGGCGCGGCATACTTGAAGTCGCCAAACGGGCACGGCACCACTGGGGTATGCATGTCGAGGTGGTTACCAACATCATCCCCACTTTAAACGATGACACCGGGCAGCTGGCCGGCCTGGCCGATTGGATACGGGCAGAACTGGGCGAATTGACTCCCTGGCACGTCACCGGATTTTACCCTCACTACCGCCTCAGCCACATTCCCCCCACCCCCGTGGCCACCCTGGAACGGGCTTACGACATCGGCCAGAAAGCTGGCCTCAAGTTCATTTACGCCGGCAACGTCCCCGGCCACCGGAGTGAAAATACCGTCTGCTACGCCTGTGGTAAAATTATTGTACAGCGGTACGGCTACCGTACCGAAGTGGTCGGTCTGGCCGATTCCAGATGTAAATACTGCGGGGCAGAGCTCAACTTCAGGGCACCCCGGGGAGGGCAAGATGATTAGGGAACCTGTCGTCGCCGGACAGTTCTACCCAGCTTCAGCGCCGCACCTGACGGCACTAATCGAGACACTCGTTGACGAGCCGGCCGAAAAAGAGGCGGTTATCGGGCTGGTGGCTCCCCACGCCGGGTACATTTATTCCGGGGGCGTCGCCGCCGCCGTCTTCTCCCGGATTATCTTCAAGGACACCTTTATCATCATCGGTCCCAACCACAGCGGACGCGGTAAACCTTTCAGTATTATGACGGCGGGCACCTGGAAAACACCCCTCGGCAATGTGGAGATTGACGCCGAACTGGCGGCACGTATTCAGGCTGACTCCGCTTACCTCCAGGCCGATGACGCCGCCCATCAGTTCGAGCACTCCATTGAGGTACAGCTGCCCTTACTCCAGTTTTTCAAAGGCTCCTTCCGTATCGTACCTATCGTCCTTTCCTCCGCCACCGGGGACGTTTACCGGGAAATCGGCCGGGATATTGCCCGCGCCGTCAAAGAGATGAAAAGGGACGTTATCATCATCGCCAGCAGTGACATGACCCACTACGAACCGCAGGAGATGGCTCAAAAAAAGGACTCCCAGGCAATAGACGCCATCCTGGCCCTGGATGAGGAAGAGCTGCTGCGCCGGGTCGAAGAGCTGGACATCTCGATGTGCGGTTACGCCCCCGCCGTCAGCATGATCACCGCCGCCAGGGAACTCGGCGCGGTGAGCGGGGACCTGGTCCGGTACCGGACCAGCGGCGACACCACCGCCGATTACTCCAGCGTCGTCGGGTATGCCGGTATCATCCTCAAGGCGGCCGAGGCGCACCCGCTGGCGCGGCTGGCCCGCCGGACTATAGAGGTTTTTACCCGCGAGGGCAGGGTTCTGCCACCCCCGGAAGACCTTACCCCGGAGATGACGGAAAAGGCGGGCGTTTTCGTTTCTATCCACAAGGGCGGCGAACTGAGAGGCTGCATCGGCACTTTTGAACCTGCCTGCGCCAGCGTGGCTGAGGAAATAATCAACAACGCGGTCAGTTCGGCCACCCGCGACCCGCGCTTCCCGCCGGTCGCCCCGGAGGAGCTTGAATATCTCGATTATAGTGTCGACGTGCTTACCAACCCACGGCCGGCCGGGGATAAAAGCGAGCTCGACCCGAAGAAGTACGGCTTAATCGTCGAGTGCGGGTACCGGCGCGGCCTGCTCCTGCCCGACCTTGAGGGAGTGGACAGCGTGGACCACCAGATTGAAATCTGCTGCCGGAAGGCGGGCATTGACCCTGACGAGCCGTTGAAGCTATCCTGCTTTGAGGTGAAGAGGTACCGGTGACCGGGGGGGATTGAAGCGACAAAATACACCTGAAAAAATTCCAGGGAAACAATTCGCAGCTGGTCAGCTTTGAGTTGTTTTTGTATTTATGTTAACTTTACCTGTTTTGAGGAGCGTGGGGGAGGGACCGGGTGGCTGACGGTAAGAGTTCGGTAAATATTCAACCCATCACACTCCGGTTGGGGTTTTGGGCGGCAATTCTGGCCACGGCGACGGTAATCATTGCCGGCATCACGGCCAAGGCGGCCTCAGGGAACTCTTCCCTGATATTCGGCTTTATGCTGATTCCCCTCATGATGGTGCTGCTGGCGGTTATCCACGACTACGCACCCCCCGGGCGAAAAATCTTCAGTCGATTAGGGCTGCTTTTTACCGCCGGTTACGCCGTCCTGATCAGTCTCAGTTATTTCGTGCTGTTGACAGGAGCGGAGCAAGCCTGGTATGCCGGGGCGTTCGCTGCGGATGATCCCAAATCTCTGACGGGGATTACCGGGTCACTGGGCTACGGCTTTCTGGGAATGGCAACGCTGTTTGCCGCCTTTGTTTTCACGACCGGATGGATGGAAAACACCGTGCGATGGTTATTCATCACCAACGCGGTTTTGGGGCTGGGAGAGATTATCGGCTTCGGGCTGGACTGGCCGAAGGAGGCTTTGCTGGCTGCATTTATCGTGTGGCACGTGATAATGCCGGCTTCGACCATTTTGTTAGCGATACTGTTCAAACGACGGGCGGAGGCTATGGTATAACATGGTGGATTTGTAATGGGGAGGCCAATGGCGGAGCCGGGGTGACGGCAGGCAGAACTTTTCAGGTCCGATTTAGTCTGATTACATGACTTTTAAGCAGGGTGTCACAGGTTCGAGTCGACAGGCAAGTCATATATTAGTTCCCAACTTCCCTTTGACCTTTTAACAATGTGACCTTTCATTTTCCCACCTCCTTACGTCATTCATCACCTCCTTCCAGCATTTTCTCTAAAGCTGCTCTTGGTATCAACAGCCTTTTCCCGAATTTTATCATAGGCAGTTTCCCCTGTTTAATCAAATCATAAGTTATATTCCTTGGTAAACCTAGTATAGCAGTTGCTTCCTTTACTTTTACGCATAATTTCTTATCCATGTCGGCTTTGAGTGGCAAGCCACGACCACCTCCTCCACTTGTTTTCGCCAAATCTTCTGTCATTCTTAACCTCTTTCTCCTTTTCCTTTTCATTTCTAATAAGAGGAACTAAAGTCCCTTGTTCCTACATCATCTTATCACTAAATGGTATTTCACTTCATATCACCTCACTTATGTGAATTGTGTTGCCCACGACTGCACTAATACGAATAAAGCCATACATATCATAAGTACTCCTGCTATCCTTAAAAACCATATCCGAAATTTAATCCCGAACATCAATAGTATCTTCCATCGTAAATCGTATTTATAGTCTTTTCTTGCTATGGGTTTAGCAAATATCGCTAAACTAAGACCTATGATAAAATATCCAACCACAAATATTAATTGGTATCCCATCACTTATTAATCATCCTTTTCAAGCATCTTATCGAACTTAGCTTTAGGCACTACAATTCTCTTTCCAAAACGTAGTATCGGTATCTGTCCTGTTTTTGCAAGCTCGTAGCCAAAATTACGAGAGAAGCCCAACAACTCTGCCGCTTCCGGCACCGTATAGCATAGCTTGTTTTCATACAAAGTCAAAATAATAAATATATCCGAAGTAAACCCGTACTTACATTTATTAACGCCAGAAACGCACTAGTACATGGATTTTCTAATGAAGTAATCGACGCAGATTATCTCAAACAAATAATTGAACTCACAGAGTCTATCGTTTCTCAAATAATGAAGTTGACTTCATCGAAAAAGCGTATAGACAACAGACCAAAATAGCTCTGATTGTGCTAACATTTTTGCTAAGGAAATCCTACTTCTGAACATAAAAAGTTACGCCAAGGTACTGGAGAGTACAAAACGAGGCTAAAATCACAATTACAACGTTGTATAATGTTGATTAAAAGTGTAGATTGTAAAACAGCCAAAAGAAAAAGGAGGTAATACATGGGAAATAACTGGGAGCAAGCGCATGTAGGGTTAGTCGTGAGGGATATGGACAAGACTGTTGAATACTACCGTTCCCTGGATATAGGTGCAGAAATCGGCCCCGAGTGGATAGGAGACAGTAAGTCGCAAGTAGTGACGAGATATGGCAAGATTGCCGATACTGACGAGAAGGTTAGAATAAGGAATATCCAGATAGGTCCACTATCCCTTCTTTTGAACCAGCCACTTGAAGGAAAAACCCATCAGCAAGACTTCCTGGACAAGTATGGTGGTGATGGTATAAACCATGTTGCCTTCTTTGTGGATGACCTAAAAAGTGAAAGAGCCAAGCTGGTTGCGAAAGGTATTCAAATTATGTTCGAAGTTGAGGGTAATTGCTACTTTGACACCCGCGAATTTGGAAATGTCGTAATACAACTATTACAGCGGAAATGAAATAGTATTGCCCAAAAGATAACGGAGTAACTTTCCTCCCAAGTAAGGAGCCGCAGGTTCGAGACCTGCACGGCCTACTGCCTGACTCCTCTTCTTTTGCTAACATTTTTACTAACGAACTGTTTAGCACGGTACAACACTGGAAAGCA
>CBDUSH010000065.1:0-9314 GCA_965369965.1 uncultured bacterium
ACGCTTCACTCAGTTCTTCAAGAGTCGCCCGGAAAGCCTTGATGATGGCCGGCGGAAGTTTGCGGATAAAGCCAACCGTGTCCGTGAACAATACCGGTGTCATGTCCGGCAGCAACAGGCGGCGGGTGGTGGGGTCAAGGGTGGCGAAGAGCTTATCTTCTGTAAAAACGTCCGACCGGCAAAGCGCGTTCAACAGGGTGCTTTTTCCGGAGTTGGTATAGCCGACCAGGGCGATTACCGGGATGCCGCTCCGGGAGCGATTTTGGCGATACCGGGCGCGGTGTTTCCTGACTTCTTCAAGCTGTTTGTTCAGCCGCTGAATTTTATGTCGAATGAGACGGCGGTCTGTTTCCAGTTGTGATTCGCCGGGGCCGCGCGTGCCGATGCCGCCGCCCAGTCTTTCCAGGTGGCTCCACTGCCCGGCCAGGCGGGGTAACAGGTACTGGGACTGGGCCAGTTCCACCTGTAATTTTCCCTCGTGAGTGCTCGCCCGGCGGGCAAAGATATCCAGAATCAGGGCGACACGGTCGATCACCTTTACCTGGAGGGATTCCTCCAGGTTGCGCTGCTGTAACGGGGACAGTTCATCATCAAAAATGACGACATTGTAGTCGGCGGTGGATTTCAGGGCTACCAGCTCCTCCAGTTTTCCCTTGCCGATGTAATGGGACATGGAGGGCACTTCTATTTTCTGGATAAGCCTGCCGACGACACTGCCGCCGGCGGTAGCCGTCAGCCGGGCCAGTTCGTCAATGGACGATTCAACCGGCCAGCGGCTCCTTTTCCTTTTGGAAGCCACCGCTACCAGATAGGCCCGATCCGCCTTTGTCCGTGTAATAACCGATTTTTTGATTTGATTAAACCTTTATGTCAACTTATTACTGAGGCCCCTACCGGGGACTGCCCCGCCATCCGGCCAGTCGCTCCAGTCCCCTGGCCAGCGCCGCGTCCGGGATGGTCAGGGAAAGCCTGACGTATCCCTCCCCGCTTTGCCCGTACCCGGTTCCGGGGGTAATCGCCACGTTTACCTTCTCCAATAAATCGGCGGTGAATTCGGCGGAGCTGTAGCCGTCCGGAGTTTTTGCCCAGATGTAGAGGCTGGCTTTGGGCGCCTCGACTTCAAGGCCGATGCCCTTCAGGGTGGCGACAATGAGGTCACGGCGTTTCCGGTAGATACGGTTATGTTCCGGGATGCAGTCCTGCGGCCCGGTCAGGGCTTCGATTGAGGCATACTGGATTGCCTGGGGTATTCCGGAATCGATATTGGATTTGAGCGTTTTCAGGGCGTCCACCATCAGGGCGTTGCCGACCACCATCCCCATGCGCCAGCCGGTCATGTTGTAGCTCTTGGAAAGCGAGTGGAACTCAACGCCGACCTCCCGGGCACCGTCCGCCTGTAAAAAGCTGACCGGCTGATAACCGTCAAAGGCGACTTCGGAGTACGGGCCGTCATGACAGACGGCGATATCATGCTGCCGGGCAAATTCCACCGTTTTTTCGAAAAAGTCCAGTCCGGCTACCGCCCCGGTGGGGTTGTTGGGGTAGTTTATCCAGAGGATTTTGGCTTTATCCAGAACAGGCGCCGGGATACCGGCAAAGTCCGGCAGGAAACCGTTTTCTTTTTTCAGGGGCAGGAAGTAAGGCTCTCCGTCCGCCATCCGTGTGCCGAAAGAGTATACCGGGTAACCCGGATCAGGAACCAGCGCCACGTCGCCCGGATTGATGAAACAGAGCGCGATATGGGCGATGCCTTCCTTGGAGCCGATGAGCGGCAGCACCTCCTTGTCCGGGTCAAGGGTAATGGCAAATCGCTTCCGGTACCATTCCGCCATCACCCGGCGCAGTTCCGGCAGGCTGTCCGATTCCGGGTAGCGGTGGTTTTCCGGGTCCCGCGCGGTTTCGCAGAGCTTGTCAATAATATGGGGCGGGGTGGCGATATCGGGGTCGCCGATGGCAAAACTGATTATTTCTTCCCCCCTGGCTTTTTTTTCGGCAATTTTACGGGTAATTTCCCGGAAAAGATACGGGGGCAGGTTTTCCACTCGCTGGGATAGTTTCATCTGTGACACCTCATTCCGGCCATTCTCCTTCAAAAACATTTTCGGCGGGACCCCGGCATAATACCTCGCCGGTTCCATCCCACTTCATTTGCAGCGTGCCGCCGGGTAACCTGATGTCGACGCTACGGTCAGCATACCCGTGCAGCTGGGCGGCTACGGCCACGGCGCAGGCGCCGCTACCGCAGGCCAGCGTCTCCCCGACTCCCCGCTCCCAGACCCGCATCTCGATTTCGTTTCGACTGATTACCCGGGCGATTTCAAAATTGGCTCTCTTTGGAAATATTGCCAGGTTTTCCACCTGCGGGCCTATCACGGACAACGGGAAATCAGCCACCGGCTGCTCCAGGAAATAAACGGCGTGGGGGTTTCCCATAGACACCAGATTCAACGGCAGATTCATACCGGCCACCGTCACCGGATATCGCAGCATGTCCTTTATGTAAACTGCGTTTTCCGGGTCACCGCTTATGGCCACCGGTATCTCTTCAGCCGAAAACCGTGGCTCTCCCATACCCGCCTGGATGCCGGTCAGTTTGCCGGCTTCTTTAAACAGTTCCAGTTTCCGGATACCGGCCAATGTCTCTACGGTGACCGAATTAACCCCGGGTTCCAGCCCCTGGTCATGAACAAATCTGCCCACGCAGCGTATTCCGTTGCCGCAGGCTTCGGCCTCGGAGCCGTCCGGGTCAAACATCCGCATCCGGCAATCGGCCCTGGATGAAGGCAGCACCAGCAGCAGCCCGTCACTGCCGATTCCGAAGTGCCGGTCACACATGCTGACCGCCAGCGACGTCCAGTCACGCTCGGTATCGTCCGTCTTCACCAGCACGAAGTCGTTGCCGGCCCCGTGCATCTTGATGAACTTTATCCCCCTGTTACCTGCCAGTTTTAAACTTTTTGTTCTCGTGGATATCGGGAGCAATCGTATTTACCTGTGTAAGGCTCTCTGCCGTAAATTCACTTACCAGTTCAACGATGGCGGTATCGGTTTGCCCGCACACGTCAAACCAGTGGATTCTTTCGTCTTCCCGCCTGAACCAGTTATACTGCTGCCGGGCAAAACGGTGGGTTTCGTTTTTAATCTTGGTGACCGCGGTTTCCAGAGTTATTTCGTTTCGCAGATAAGAACCGATTTGCCGGTAGCCGATGCCGGACATCGCCGGCAATGTAAAATCATACCCCATTTTCAGTAATTTTTCTACTTCGGCGACCAGGCCGCGTTTTATCATCCCGTCCACCCGCGCGTCAATCCGGCGGTAAAGCTCCGGCCGGTCGGCGGTCAGGCCGATAATCAGTTTACGGAAAGGCGGTTCGGTTTTTTTTATTTCCGGGATTTTTCCGTCTGTTTGCCGGGATATTTCCACCGCCCTAATCAGGCGGCGCACATTACGGGGGTCTATTTTAACGGCGGCTTCCGGATTAGCCCTGAGCAGTTCCCGGTAAAGCGGTTCCGTGCCTTCATCGGCCGCCTGTTTTTCCAGGCCGGCCCTCAGTTCCAGGTCAGGGGGGATTCTGGGAATGCGCCATCCCTCCAGCACCGCCCAGATATACTGGCCGGTGCCGCCAACCAGGACCGGCAATTTCCGGCGCCGGTGTATATCATCAATCGACTGACAGGCCAGAGCCTGATACTGAGCCAGGCTGAACGGGTCATCCGGATTCACGATATCGAGTAAATGGTGAGGCGCCCGAGATAAATCTTCCGGAACCGGCTTGTCGGTGCCGATATCCATAGTACGGTATACCTGCCGGCTGTCCCCGCTGACCACTTCCCCGTGAAAGGCCTGGGCCAGGGTGAGCGCCAGCCGGCTTTTCCCGACACCGGTGGGGCCGACAATACCAATCAGACGATTCATTATTCGGCTTATCCGGCGGCGGCGGCCCGGGCAACGATGCCGGTGAACTCGGCCGCTTTCAGGCTGGCGCCACCGACCAGCGCGCCATCGATATCCGGCTGGCTCATGTATTCGGCGGTATTGGCGGCGGTGACGCTGCCGCCATAAAGTATCCGTATCCGGCCGGAGACCCGGCGGTCATATATTCCGGAGACGCAGTTACGGATAAGGGCAATTGTCTCATTGGCCTGTTCGCCAGTGGCTGCCCGGCCGGTACCTATCGCCCAAATCGGTTCGTAAGCCAGGATAAGACCACCGATATCGTCAATATTTCCCAGGGCGGCCTTCAGCTGCCCGGTAACTACTTCTTCCGTTTTACCGGCTTCGTTCTCCTCCAGTCTTTCCCCGATACACAAAATGGGAATCAGCCCTGTTTTCAAGGCGGCGGCCACTTTTTTATTCACCACGTCCCCGTCCTCACCGAAATACTGCCGCCGTTCCGAATGCCCGATAATGACGTATTCGCAGAGGCCAGCCAGCATCGAGGGTGATATTTCGCCGGTATAGGCGCCTTTTTCGGCAAAGTACAGGTTTTGCGCCCCCAGTTTGACCGGGCTTCCGGAGAGTATCTCTTTCAGCGGGGACAGAGAAACGAAGGGCGGGCAAATCACTTTATCGACACCGGATATTTTTTCGAGGTCGTCCTTCATTTCCCGAACCAGGTTTACCGCCTCGGTGACGGTGGTATTCATCTTCCAGTTGCCGGCAATCAGGGGTACTCGCATCTCGTTCTCCTCATCAATTAAAAATGCTTAAACCGGTTCAAAACATTCCGGGGGCTTGCCTCAGGCGCCGTATTTAGTCAATTTCAAGGCGTTGGCCATCGCCAGGGGCATTATCTGAGTGGCCGGAAACCGCCCCAGGCCGCCGGCGGTACAGGCCGATTCGGAAAAACGGCTTACGGCGTCCCGCCGGCACCAGAGAGAATGCAGCAGCACGGGCACGGGGTGCCAGCTATGCGCCTGCAGCACGGCCGGTGTCGAGTGGTCTCCGGCGACGACGATAACATCCGGGTTCAATTTTTTTAACTCAGGGATAAAACCGTCAATCTCTTCCAGGACGGCGACTTTACGCTTGAAATCTCCGTCCTCTCCGGCGCTGTCGGTTCCTTTCATGTGCAGGAAGAAAAAATCATAATCGGCGTAATGCTGCCGAAGAGTGTCAAATTCTTCCTTGATGGTGGCTCCGGTTGGCAATACTTCCATTCCGACCAGCTTGGCGAGCCCGCGGTACATCGGGTAGCTGGCGATAGCCGCCGGTTTCAGTTTATAAATTTCATTCATCGAGGGAAAATCAGGGTGCCTGGAAAACCCGCGCAGCAGCGCCATGTTGGCCGGATGGTGCGCCGCCAGTGTTTCCTTTGCTTGTGCGAGGAACCGGTTGGCCACGCCGGCCATGACTTCCGCTTGCGGATTCAGCGCCGTAATCGATTTGGGCGGAACGTCCAGTTGCTGAGGATCGGAGTCGCTGACTTCGGGCGCCAGTCCCGGTCCACGGAAGATGGCGACAAAACGGTGTTCCCGCACCGGACGGACGAGGATTTCAACGTCCCCTGCCGATTGGCCGTCCAGCATTCGGCATAGCTCAATGCTTTTCTGGTTGGAAACGCGACCTGCCCGGCGGTCGGTTATCCGGCCGTTTTCATCCAGGGTACAAAAATTTCCCCGGGCGGCAACGTCTCCCGGCTGCAGCTTTAAATCAATACCGACCGCTTCCAATATGCCGCGTCCGATATTATAGCGCACCGGGTCATAGCCGAAGAGGGCCAGATGCCCTACCGAACTGCCCGGCGTTATTCCCGGCGCTACCGGGTCAGTGAGGCCGGAGGCGCCTTCCGCGGCCAGGTTGTCTAAATTAGGCAGCGACGCCGTTTCCAGTTCCGTTTTCCCGGTCTCCGGGTCAGGCAGTCCGCCCAATCCGTCAATGACCATGAGGACAATCTTGCCCGGTGAAGGAAAGGCGACTTCTTTTATCATCTTCAGGCTATCCGTAAGGTTGTTCAATTTACCCCCCGCCACAAGTATTATTTTAAGCCGTGTCCAGCAAGGCGGCGACGCCGGGTAATGTCTCGCCGCTGAGGAATTCGAGAGAAGCCCCGCCGCCGGTGGAGATAAAAGTCATTTTATCCGCCAGTCCCATTTCGTATATTATATCAGCCGTGGAGCCGCCGCCGATAATTGTGGCCGCGTCAAGATTGGCGATCACCTCGGCCAGGGCACGCGTCCCTCCGGCAAAGCCGGGTATTTCATAAATACCCATCGGGCCGTTCCAGAAGACCGTTTTGCAATTATTCAATTCTTTGCCGAAGCTGTCAATAGTCCCCGGGCCCATATCAACGATTTTTTTATCCGGCGGTATATTTTCGATGGCGACGACTTCGGTGGCCGCCCGGTCACTAATTTCTCCGGCGACAATCACGTCGGTCGGCAGCAGGAGGCGTACCCCTTTATTTTCGGTTTTCCGCACTATCCCCCGCGCCGTCTCCAGCATATCATCCTCAACCAGTGAAAGCCCGACCGGGTAAGATAAAGCTTTGAGGAAGGTTGACGCCATGGCGCCACCGATGAGCAAAGAATCTACCCTGGGCATTATATTCTCTATAATGGCCACTTTGTCGCTGATTTTGGCGCCGCCGAGGACGGAGGCGAAAGGATGGGCGGTATCCCCTATTATTTTACTCAATGCCTGAACTTCTTTTTGCAGCAGAAACCCGGCTACGGCCGGTAAATAATTAGTGATGCCTGAAATCGAAGCGTGTGCCCGGTGGCTGGTGCCGAAGGCGTCGTTGACGAAGACGTCTCCGAGTTCAGCGAGAGCCGCGGAAAAGGACGCGTCCCCCGATTCTTCACCGGCATGAAAACGGAGATTCTCCAGGAGCAGAATATCACCGTTTGCCATCTCCGCGATTGACCTTTCCACTTCCTGACCGACACAATCAGCGGCCATTTTTACCGGTCGGCCTATTATTTGCGAAAGCCTTCGGGCCACCGCTGTCAGCCGCAGTTCTTCAACCACTTTGCCTTTCGGTCTCCCGAAGTGCGAGAGCAGGATAACTTTGGCCGTCTGCCCGATGAGATATTCGATGGTGGGCAGGGCAGCCCGGATACGGCTGTCATCGGTTATTTCGCCGCTGTCATCCAGCGGGACGTTGAAATCAACCCGTACCAGAGCCCTTTTCCCGCTGACACTGATATCTTTAATCGTTTTCTTATTCATTCCTGCAAATCAACCGTCGTAAACTGCGTAAGGCCATCACCGGCGTGCTCCGGTTAATTACCGGACAGGCCAATTCAAGAGGAAAGTTTAGTTTTTATTTTTGGCTTCGAGTGGTGAGGGCGATTTGTGCGCCGGAAATAAGGCGCGCACCTGGCGCGCGATGCCGTCTGCGTCCAGAGCGTATTTCTCCCTGAGGAAAGCCTGACTGCCGTGTTCGATAAACCGGTCGGGGATGCCGATGTTTTTAACTTTTATATCATGCATTCGTAATTCCTGGAGTAATTTGATAACATTACTGCCCAAACCCCCCATCAGGGTATTTTCTTCGATAATCACCAGGCGTTTGGTGTGGTCGAAGAGCCGGGAGAGAAGCTCGGCATCGAGTGGTTTGGCGAAACGGGCGTTAACCACGGTAGCCTCGATATTATCGGCCAGCAGTGTCTGGGCCGCCTCCAGCGCCGGGGCGACGGCGGCGCCGATAGCCAGTATGACCACGTCTTCTCCGTACCTTAACACTTCCCACTTCCCGACCGGGATTTCCTGAAGTACGGTATCCAGTTTTACGCCCAGTCCGGGGCTGCGGGGATACCTTATGGCCATTGGTTTGCCCGCTTTCACCGCCGTGTAAAGCAGGTGTTGAAGCTCGTTTTCATCTTTAGGCGCCGAGACGATAAGGTTGGGAATCAGGGTCAGGTAAGAAAGGTCAAACGCTCCCTGATGCGTCTTGCCGTCATCACCGACGATACCTCCCCGGTCAATGGCGAAGACGACGGGCAGGTCCTGCAGGCATACATCGTGTATTATCTGGTCAAAGGCCCGCTGCAGAAAAGTAGAGTAAATGGCCACCACCGGGAGATATCCCTGGGTAGCCAGCCCGGCGGCAAAAGTCACCGCATGCGGCTCAC
Source organism: uncultured bacterium (assembly GCA_965369965.1). GTDB lineage: Bacteria > Chloroflexota > Dehalococcoidia > Dehalococcoidales > RBG-16-60-22 > JACZSH01. The sequence goes on from CBDUSH010000065.1 coordinate 8,077, forward strand.
AGATGCCGACGTCGTATACCCGGTCCGGAAACTCGGCCTCGACGATATTGAGACAGTTTCCTTCCGGCATGGCCGGCGTGATGGTGACCAGTTCCGGGTTTTCGCGGGTCAGCCGGAGCACGGTCTGGGCAAACACCTCACTGTAGGTCAAGACGTTTTTGGGGCCGGCCGTCCTGGCGGGCACCCCGTGAAAGTAAACGGCATTGGTTTCCGCGGGCAGATAACCTTTACCCTTGGTGGTGATGACATGAACCAGAGCCGGTTTTTCACGGTGGTCTCTGGCTTGAGTCAGCGCGATTTCAAGATCGAGGATATTATGCCCGTCAACGGGACCGATATAGGTAAAGCCAAGCTCTTCCCAGACCGTTGTCGGCATGACCAGACTTTTAAATCTGTCTTTCACTCTCCTGGTTACTTCCCAGACCAGATCGCCCAGGGGCAGCGCCTGGAGTATTTTTTTACTTTCTTCCTTCGCCAGGTGAAAACGGCGGTCAAAGCGTATTTTATTAAACATTTTAGCCAGGCCGCCGACAGTCGGTGAAATCGACATCCCGTTATCGATGAGCACCACCGTCAGAGGAGAAACGAGATGGCCGGCCTGATTCAACGCTTCCAGAGCCATTCCACCGGTGATACCGCCGTCCCCGATAACCGCCACCACATTATAATCGGCACCGGAAAGGTCACGGGCGACCGCGATACCGAGGGCGGCTGAAATGGAGGTGCTGGCGTGGCCGGCCCCAAACGGGTCGTGCTCGCTCTCTTCACGGCTGGTAAATCCGGATAATCCGCCGTATTGCCGTAATGAAGAGAATTGCTGTCTTCGTCCGGTAAGCAGTTTATGCGTGTAGCTCTGATGTCCAACGTCCCAGACGAGCTTGTCCCGCGGGCTGTCGTATACCCGGTGTAATGCCAGGGTAAGCTCGACCACTCCCAGGTTAGAGGCAAGGTGCCCGCCGTTAGCAGTGACCGTGGTCACCAGTTCTTCCCTGAGTTCGGCGGCCAGTTGCTCAAGGGCACTCTGATCCAGGTCTTTAATATCGGCCGGGCTATCAATACTGTCCAGAAGTTTTGACATATCTTCTTCCCAGTTTAAAGCTTCGGGGAAATCAATTTCATACTAACATTGTCCTAAAACAAACGCAAATACGCGCCGGTTATGAACAGGCGGCGGGTGAGTGCCCCCGGCGCCGATACTCAACGGGCGGGCGGCGAGCGGCCAGGCGCTACCTTGACCT
>CBDUSH010000066.1:0-9038 GCA_965369965.1 uncultured bacterium
GTTGACTGAGTAACAGACGTTTAGCCTGACCCGACAGGCGATGGTAACGCTGGAGGCGTCAGGCCCTGAAGGAGGAAAAAATAATGACGAAGATGTTGGCCATGGTTCTCGCCGGCGGGCGTGGCAAGCGGATGGATATACTGTGCCGTATGAGGCCAAAACCAGCCCTGTCTTTTGCCGGAGGTTTTCGCGTTATTGATTTCAGCCTGAGTAACTGCGTCCACTCCGGTGTTGGTGGTATTGCCGTGCTGACCGATTACCAGCGCTCACACATGGCGGAATACCTGAATCGATGGAGGCGGACTAACGCCAGTCTCATGAATTTCGATATTCTTGAACCTCAAAAAGGGTCCTATACAGGTACCGCCGATGCTGTGTATCAGAACCTTGACTACTTGCGTAAATCTCCTGCCGAGATGGTGCTGATACTGTCCGGAGACCACATCTATAAAATGGACTATCGAAAAATGGCCGCTTTTCACGAACAGGTAAAAGCGAATGTGACCGTCGGCGTTGTTACTGTACCAATTGAACAGATGTACCGCTTCGGTACGGTACGCGTGGATTCCGATGCTCGGATAACGGATTTTATCGAAAAATCACGAAACTCACGGAGTAATCTGGCTTCAATGGGCATATATATATTTAACAAAAAAGTTCTTATGGAGTACCTCATTAGCGACGCGGCCCAACCGGACTCGCCGCATGACTTCGGTTACGCAATTCTGCCGGAAATGGTACGACGTGACCGGGTATTCGCTTATCAATTTCATGACTATTGGCAGGATATCGGCACCAAGTATGCTTACTACGCAGCCAATATGGAACTGATTGCACGGCAACCATCTTTCAGTATCAATAGCCGGTGGCATATCATGACTGAAGAAAAGGATTTAGCTTTGATGAAGAAAGTCAATCAGGGTAGTATTCAGAACAGCCTGGTCAGCCCGGACTGCATCATCAAAGGACGTGTGGAGAACTCTATCCTGTCGCCGGGCGTCCGCATTGAGGAACAGGCCGTCATCCGAAATTCGATATTGATGTCTGATGTCAGCATTGGCTATCACAGCGTAGTTGACGGCTGTATTCTGGACGAACACGTAGATATCAGTCAGTATTGCTATATTGGCTTCGGTGCCAGTCCTTTCGCAGGAAAGTCTGATATTACGGTGGTGGGCAAAGGAGTGACCGTACCTAAATGTATTGCGGTGGGCAGGAATTGCACCATCATGCCCCATGTGAAACCATCAGACTTCCAAAGGAACACGGTTCTTTCGGGGATGACCTTGTCACCACCTCATAAAATCAAAGACATGTCCCTTGAGGCGGCTGGCAGACAAGGTTAAGTAAAATAGCCACTGGGCGCCAAAACGAAAGCCAATGCGTAACAGCCAGATGGGGCAGGATGCCGAATCAGTAACCAGGAGCATGTATCCTACGTAGGTTTACGTATGGCTAACGGAAAGACGGTAAATTACAATCGGAATATGAGACGTAATAACGATTACGCTACGGTTTTACGGAAAGTGAAAATTACACTATCACATTTGATTCACCCACGGTGCGGCGGTTTATCTGACAGGTAATTGTCATAATGTAGAGTGCTTAGTATATATCGTGCTGAGTGAACAAGGGATAGTTTTATATTCGGAAGGCTAAAAGCATAGAGGAGGTAACTAATGTGCAATACTAATTCAACCAGGAATCTGACCATCGGTTTTCTTGCCGGATCTGCTATCGGTCTGGCACTTGGGGTTCTTTACGCCCCGCGTCCGGGGAGGGAAACAAGGCATAAGGTTAGTGAACGTGGACACGAAGCGAAAGAAGCAGCCGAGAAGATAATCCACGAGTCTCAAGAGAAAGCGGAAAATATTATCGGGCAGGCACGGTCCAAAGCCGAAACATTAATGCATCATAAAAGAAAAGAGGTAACCGGGACGGAAAATCCAGACCAGGAAGCCGGGTAACCAATGGCCACTCTTTCGGCAATCGGCACCAAAGTACGGAACACACAGCAAAGGAGGTGAGTTATGGTTCGGCATAACTCGAACACAAACCTCGGTGTGTTGACGCATGCGCCTATTAAATTTGGAACCGATGGCTGGCGCGGGGTTATCGCTGAGGACTTCACCTTTGATAACGTACGGCTTTGTGCCCAGGGAGTGGCTGATTACATAAACGGAACCGGGGTAGCCGGCAAAGGAATGGTTATCGGGTATGACAATCGTTTCGCCTCAAAAGATTTTGCCGCCGCGGTGGCCGAGGTACTCTGTGCTAATAACATCCGCGTTTTTCTTTGCCCGAACTCTACGCCGACACCGGTAGTGAGCTATGGGGTAGTTGCCCGAAAAGCAGGTGGAGCCATTGTAATTACAGCCAGTCATAACAAGCCCATCTGGAACGGTTTCAAATACAAGACAGCCGATGGCGCCAGTGCTCCGTCCGAGGTCGCCTCCGGAATCGAGCGAGCCATCAACCGGGTCAGCGGAATTGAGAGGATGCCGCTGCAGGATGCGGTTAGAGAGGGTAGAGCGGAAGAATATGATATTACTCCACTGTATCTAGCTCACCTTAAAGAGATAGTTGATATCGAACGTCTGAGACAGGCAAATCTCCGGATAGGCATCGACCCGATGTACGGTGCCGGCAGCGGTTACCTGAAAACGCTTCTCCAAAATGATAACCTTGAGATGACCGAGATTCATCGTGAACGAAATCCCATTTTCCCGGGCATGAAACAACCGGAACCCGTTCCGGCTAATCTGGTGGGCCTCTCCGGTATCGTTAAAGAGGAAAGGTTGAAAGTCGGATTGGCTACCGATGGTGATGCTGACCGCTTTGGCGCCGTGGATGAACACGGCATGGTGCTCACTACTCTGCAGGTATTCGCTCTTCTATGCCTTTACTTCATGGAAATACGAGGCGAACGGGGTACAATAGTCAGATCCTTGAACCAAACGAATATGGTTGACCGTCTTGGCGGAATCTACGGATGTCCGGTCAGAGAGACCCGTGTAGGTTTCAAATACATAGCTCCTGTTATGATGACTGAAAATGCTATCATAGGCGGTGAGGAAAGTGGCGGCTATGGGTTCCGGGGAAATATTCCTGAACGTGACGGTATTTTAGCCAGTCTTTACTTTTTGGACCTGATGGTTAGGACCGGTAAAAAACCTTCGGAACTGATAAATTATCTTTACGAGAAAGTGGGCCCTCACTACTTCGACCGCCGTGATTTAGGCTTCCCCGAAGGGCAGGAAGCGGCGATTACCGAACGAGTAGCCAAACTCAGGCCGCGGTATCTGCTGGACAGGCAAGTGGCAAACATAGACCGCTTTGATGGCTTCCGTTATGTGCTTGAAGATGGTTCCTGGCTTCTGGTCAGGTTTTCCGGCACCGAGCCACTCTTGCGTATCTACGCGGAAAGTGACAATCCCGGGAAAGTGCAGCATCTGCTTGACTGGGCACAGGAGATGGCCGGGATTTAGCGGCCGTAGAAAATAATGGCTACCTTAAAGGAAAGCAGACTCGACCAGGCGGAGTTGTACCCCACACTTGATCCTCAGGGTATGATAAAAAATATTAATGAATTTCCGTCTATGTGCCGGCGTGCCTGGTTGGCGGCTCAAGATATACTGTTGCCGCCGGACTACTGTAATGTGGACAAGGTGGTGGTCCTGGGAATGGGAGGTTCCGCTATCGGCGGTGACCTGGTGAGCGGGCTGATAGCACAAGACTCCAGAGTACCTCTTCTGGTGCATCGCGGTTATACGCTGCCGGCCTATGTCGATAACCGCACTCTGGTAGTAGCTTCCAGCTATTCAGGTATGACTGAGGAGACCTTGTCCGCATTTGAGAGTAGCCTGAAAAAGGGCGCAAAACTCCTCGTCATCACCCAGGGAGGCCGGCTGCAATCACTGGCGGAAACAGAAGGAATACCCGCTTTCATTTTCGATTACCCGGCCCAGCCGCGGGCAGCCCTGCCTTATAGCTTTCTTCCGTTGCTCTGCTTTATGCAAAAACTCGGCTTTATCAGCGACCGGTCGTCGGAAGTAAGAGAAATGATTTCTACCATTCAACAACTTTCCAAACAGGCCAATGAAGAAGTACCCACAGGTGATAATCCGGCCAAACAGCTGGCGCTGGAGCTGTACGGACATCTGGTGGTTATCTATGGGGCGGAAAGCCTGTCAGAAGTTGCCCGACGCTGGAAAACACAGTTCAATGAGAACAGTAAAACCTGGGCCTTCTACGAGGTATTTTCGGAGCTGAACCACAACGCAATAGAGGGCTACGAGTATCCCGGTCACCTTGCCGGGCAAGTTAAAGTAGTACTCCTGAAATCTCCCGGTCTTTCGAGTCGTATCCGGCTCCGTTACCAGATAACGTGTGAATTACTGGAGTCGGCAGGAGTAAGCTATCGCCAGGTTGATGCTCCCGGAAGTAGTCAACTCAGTCAGGTGATGAGTCTGGTGTTACTCGGCGATTACGTGAGCTATTATCTGGCGATGCTGTACGGGAATAACCCTACCCCTGTGCGCCACATTGACTATTTAAAAAGACAGTTAAGCCATAAGGTCCCGGCTTCCCGGTCTTTGTACTGAAATCAATCAAACTGGTGGCTAGTACGCAGGTGTATAGGCATGCTCCAGATATTGAAGCATCATACGTCTGGTATTAAAATATGATGCATTGATAGCAATCGCCGACCTCCGGATTTCGTCGAAAGCGGTCGGTTGACGGTAAAACATGGGTACAATCACGTTCTCCAGTTTATCATAAAGGGAATTGGCTTCTTTTATCGTGCCGGCCTCCGGTAAAAGCTGGCCTATTGACCAGCCGGTGACACCCTCGAAGTGGCCTTCCATCCACCAACCATCAAGTATGCTAAGGCTGGGAACGCCGTTAAAAACGGCTTTCATACCGCTGGTTCCGGATGCCTCATCGGGCTTCTGGGGAGTGTTCAGCCAGAGATCAACTCCGGCGCAAATATACTTGGCCAGAGACAAATCGTATTCCTCCAAAAAGATAACCGGAATCGTCCCATTCAGCTTATTGGCTGCCTGAAAAATATTTCGGATAAGGGCCTTGCCCCCTTCGTCCTTTGGGTGTGCCTTACCCGCATAAATTATCTGGAGGGGACCCGCCTCACGCGCAATTGTTTTTAGGCGCCCCAGGTTATTAAACAACAGGCCGGCACGTTTGTAGGCGGTCATACGGCGGGCAAAACCAAGAGTCATGACAGAAGGGCTCAGGCTAATACCGGTACGCCGCCTTACCTCTGAGAGGAGGTTTTGCTTTGCCTCAAGATGTGCCTGATGGATTTCTTGAATGGGAATTTTTACCACATAGCGCAGATAGAGATTATCTTCCCGCCATTGTGGAATGTGACGGTCGTATAGCCGTTGAAAAGGTTCGGAAGTCCAGGTAAGGGCGTGAACGCCATTACTCACTGAGTTTATCGGATAACCGGGAAACATAGTTTGTGAAATCTCCTCATGCCGCATGGAGACGCCGTTAATATATCGGGAGAAGAACAGAGCCAGGTAGGTCATATTGAGCATATCGTCCTTAAGGCATTCAATAGACATCAGCCGGTTTGTTACCTCATCGCCCAATACTTGTTTGACCAGAGCAATAGAGAATTTATCGAATCCGGCCGGTACCGGGGTGTGTGTCGTGAAGACACATCGGTCTCGCACCAGATCGATACTTCTCTGGTCGTTCACCGGTAGCGCCGAACGCTCCGCTTCTCTGGACAAGAGAGCCAAAGTCAGCAGCGCCGAGTGTCCCTCGTTCATATGATATACCATCACGTCCGTGTAGCCCAGGGCGTCCAGTACGGCCAGACCTCCGATCCCCAGCACTGCCTCCTGGCACAGGCGGTAGTGTCCATCGCCTCCATAGAGATGGTCGGTCAGGGTACGGTCCCATTCGCTGTTCTCCGGCAGCGCCGTATCCAAAAAATATATTGACACATCATCTGCAACTGGACTTGGCAATACATAACGCCAGGGCCGTATCCGGACCTCTCGTCCTTCAATAGTCACCGAGCAGCGCACGGAAAGTGGTTCAAGGTATTCAGCCGGGTTCCATTCGACCGGACTGTCCCGCTGGGTACCATCAGTATCCAGGTGCTGGTGAAAATATCCCCTGCGATGCAGCAAAGTTACCCCGATCATCGGGATGCCGATATCGGCCGCAGCGCGCAGAGAATCCCCCGCAAGAATACCCAGGCCACCGCTATAGGTGGGCATAGCCGAATCAAGACCTATCTCCATGGAAAAATAGGCCACTACCGATGCCTGGAGTGGTTGAATGCTCATCTTAGAAATCCTGAGTGGCTATACGCCGATAAATCGCGACTAACCATTCAAACTGACCAGAATATCGTTTCCCTTTACTTTAACGGGGTAGAGGGTAAGGCTGCGTGGCGAACGGAATAACTTGCTGATTGACGCTTTGGTTCCGGTCCAATCCGTCCAACGGATTATCCGGCCATCCCTGAGGTCAAATTTTGAGGCATGACGGGGGCAGGTGATCACGCTACCCTGCAAAGTGCCGTTTACCAGTCTTGCCCCCATGTGCGGGCAGGTATTTTCGACTGCGTAATACTGTTTTCCAACCCTGGCGATGAGAATCTGCCGGTCGCCGGCTTTTGCCTCAATCATCGCTCCGTCCCTGAGTTGTTCGGTCTTCGCCACTGGTATAAAATTAGTACTCTGCGCCACCGTGGTCATGATTACCCTCCTTTTTGGGGTAAATTGAGGCTATAACCTCATTTAACCCTCGATCATTAAATAGCGCTGACAGCGGCCGGCGCTTCTATCTGGCGTACAACTTTTCTGAGATATGCTGTTAATCCGGGGGCTAGTCCCGGATTCCTTAGCGCCAGGGCTACTGTCGTCTCCAGCCAGCTGTCGATGGTGCCGGCATCCCACCGTTCACCTTCAAATTCATAAGCATACATCGGATGTCGTTCACACGATATTTTCAAGGCATCAGTTAACTGAATTTCCCCGTTCTTTCCGGGCGCGGTCTCCTGTAAAATGTCAAAAATTCCGGGGGCGAACAGGTACCTTCCCATAATTGCCAGATTCGAGGGAGCATCCTCTATTTTCGGTTTTTCCACTAAATCTGTTACCTGGTAAACATGCTCATCAACCTGTTTATAATTTATTATCCCGTACCTGCTAACCTCACCTTCTGAGACACGCTTCACCGCGAGAACAGTCCCCGAATAGTTTTCATATACCTGTTTCATCCGCCTTAGCACCTGCGCTCCCTTCTCAAATATATCATCGGGAAGCAGCAGAAAAAACGGCTCCTTATCAATAATGTTTCGGCTCGTAAGAACGGCGTGTCCCAATCCCAGTTGTTCCTTCTGGCGAATATAACAAATGTCCGCCACTTTCGATGCGTGACGTACTTCCTCCAACAGGCCGAACTCACCCTTTTGCTGAAGCATGTACTCCAGCTCAAAATGACGGTCGAAATAGTCCTCGATGGCCCGCTTGCCAATAGAGGTTACAATGGCAATTAGCCTCACGCCGCAGTCAACTGCCTCTTCTACGCTATACTGAATAATCGGCTTGTTAAGAAGCGGCAGCATTTCTTTAGGTTGGGCTTTTGTTACCGGCAGGAACCTTGTACCCCATCCGGCGGCGGTTATCACGGCTTTTTTTATTTCCATATATCCCCCTTCAACCTGTCACACCTGCCGACTCACTTTCGGAACGAAGTGGCTCTGTCATCGTGCTTGCATCACTGCTGTCAAGTAGTCCCTGACTCCTGGCTTGGTGTCCTATCTTTCTGATAAGAATCCGGACAACTTCCTCCCATGTAAATCTGAGGGCGGTTTGTCTGCCGGCTTCACGAATTCTTTCCTCCTCTTCCGGATGCCTCCGGAGATAGAGAACTTGCTCTTCAATCTCTCTGGGGTTCGTCGTCTCCAGTACGACAGAATTGTGAAAAGGCACGGCGTAGTCCTCACCGGTACTCCCGGTAAAAGCGACTCCTCCGGCCGCCATCGTTTCCAACCCTACCAGCCCGAACGGCTCATGTCTGCTATTCGCCAGAACGCCGTCTGACGCGTTATAGATGATGCGAAGAAACTCCGGCGGACAGTGGAATTTTAGGTTCAGGATATCTGCTTCCGCGTTGGCTTCTAAAGCCTGAAGATAATCCTCAAGATTATCCTTTTTACCGTTCACTTCACTGACTTTAAGACCAAGCGACCGGGCATTGTATAGAACCTCTTCACCATACGGTTCTATTCCACCACGGGCGATAAGAACTGTTCTTTTACCCTGGTTCTTGAGTCGTGCCGTTGCCTCCACCGCGCCATTCCAGCACTTGTCAGGGTCCCAGCGAGCTATTTTAGCGAGGATCGAGGCGTTACCCATAGCCTTCCTGAATCGGCTAGAAAGCCGGGAATCAACCTTGTCGAGTAGAGAACTCGGAATGCCGTTGGGAATCACCAGGGGGTCTTGTCTGACCATCTCTCGCATGATTTGTTTCATGTAACGGCTCACCGTAGTGATGGTTCCGGCATGGGACAGCCAGGGCCAGTTTATTCGATCAAAGCCGAAGGTATTGTTGGCATTCCAGAACATAATGACCTTATCTCTTGAATTATCTTCCTCAAGCAGACCGTTGATGCGGCACATAGCTTCAGCCGTATGCCATTCTTCCCCAAGAATAACCACCAGTTTGCCTTGCTCTAAAGCGGGCTTTATGATTTCGTGCATGGCGAAATTTGGAAGCGAGTCATTGAAGTCACAAAATTTTTCATTTTCACCCTCATACACGCCGTTGGGATAATATTCACTTATCCATTGGCACCACCTGTGTAGCATCAGTCTACTCCCCTGACTGGTCTCCTCCCCTCTCGCTTTAGGGTCACCAATGAAGAAGAGATGGGTTGGGAAACCGAGGCTGCCCAGCGTCCTGGAGAGATGGGTTACCCGAACACCAAGGCCACCGGCTAAAGCGTAAGAATCCGGCCCCTCAAATGACAGAAGGATGAAGACTGAATT
>CBDUSH010000067.1:0-8736 GCA_965369965.1 uncultured bacterium
GGCTCGTCTACTTCTGGGGAAACCAGCAGCGGGAGGAGGGGCCTCCAGTACTGAAGATTGAGGAACTGGTCTCATCTGCTGCCTCTGCCCGAAAGGGAGGCTACCCGGAAGACTCGCTCCTTGGGGCAGCCAGGCAACTGGCACGGGAACACGAGCGCATCTCTACCTCTTTCCTGCAGCGGCGCCTGCACATCGGCTACCCCCGCGCCGCCCGCATCATGGAACAGCTTGAGGAAGAGATGGGCGATCAGGGTATAAGACTGGACGAGGAGGTCGAAGGGGAGGAGGAGGTTTAGAGTTTTAGTTTCTCATGGCGTATCGTACAGATGAGTATTTATAGAAGTTAATTCAGTTACCTGAATAACTCTTTCACCAGAGCCTGTCTATCCAGTTCCAGATAGGAAGCTACCTCATTAACTATGCCGCTCAAGGTGCCGACCCGCAGTGGTTTGTGTCTGGGAATGGTGAGGTGGTGCTCAGTGTTCTTCAAGGTGGAAGTAAGCCTCAGATGACTGCCTGTCTGGCGGGTAACTTCATAGCCGTATTTGCCCAGAAGATTGGCGAGTTCTTCACCGCCAACGTCTCTGGGCAGTTTCATGCCGTAATTACCTCGTCTTTAACGATATGAAGGCGTATCAGTGGAGGTTTCTCTTGCGTTTCAAAATGGCACCGGACAGCGTCCTGCACCATGCGCTTTAGCTCCTCAAAAGTATCCGCCTCGGTGAAGATATCTTCGCCTATGGCTCTGGCCTGGTAACCGCCCTCGGGGGCTTCTTCAACCAGGAAAATTATTTCTCTCTCCATGTCTTATCTCCTGCGCGCAGATTACAATCCCTTGTATCCTGCCTTTCCAGACACCACCAGTTTAGCACAGTTCTCTTGGGAGTTGCATTTATCTGGCTTGAGGCCCGGGTACGGTACCCTCACTCCTCACTTCCCCCTCAGCCTCTTGAGTATCGCGTCCACGTAAACCCGCGCCAGGTTTTTACCGTGTTTCGGTATCCGCGCCCGCTTTTTCCGCATCTTCCGCTCGCGGCGCTCCTGCCGGGTCCTGGCGTCTTCCCCGTTCATCGCGTCATCACCACGTCGTCGAATTCCCGCCGCAGCTCGATGATGCGGTCGCGCAGCAGGGCCGCCTTCTCAAACTCCAGGTTCCGGGCGGCGGTTTTCATCTGCGCCTGCAGGTCTTTCACCAGGCGGGCCACGTCCTCCCTGGTGGCCGGGGCGGCGGCGGAGTAAGGGGTGCGCTTCTCGGCGACCGCTTTCACCCGCTCGGTAATATCGCGGATGGCTTTGCTGATGCCCTGCGGGGTGATGCCGTGCTCCTTATTATAGGCGTCCTGTATCTGGCGGCGGCGCTGCGTCTCCTCTATCGCCGCGGCCATGGAACGGGTGATGCTGTCCGCGTACATGACGACGTGCCCGTCAACGTGGCGGGCGGCCCGCCCCATCGTCTGAATCAAGGAGCCTTTCGTCCTCAGGTAGCCTTCCTTGTCGGCGTCCAGGATGGCCACCAGGCTCACTTCGGGCAGGTCGAGGCCTTCCCGCAGCAGGTTGATGCCCACCACCACGTCGTAGATGCCCAGCCGCAGGTCACGCAGTATCTCCACCCTTTCCAGGGTGTCAATCTCGGAATGCAGGTAGTGAGTCTTTACTCCCGTCTCCAGGAGGTATTCCGCCAGCTCCTCGGCCATGCGCTTGGTCAGCGTGGTCACCAGGCAGCGCTCGCCTTTTTCCACCCGGAGTTTGATCTGGTCGAGGAGGTCGTCAATCTGCCCCTTAATCGGCTTTATCTCGACGGTCGGTTCCAGCAGCCCGGTGGGCCGCACCAGCTGCTCCACAATCTGCCGGCTCTCCGTCTGCTCGTATTCGGCGGGGGTGGCTGACGTGTAGACCACCTGATTGAGACGCTGGTTGAACTCGGTAAAGTTGAGCGGCCGGTTATCTATCGCCGAGGGCAGGCGAAAGCCGTACTCCACCAGGGTTTCCTTGCGGGTACGGTCTCCCTGGTACATGCCCCGTATCTGGGGCAGTGTCATGTGTGATTCGTCGATAAAGAGCAGGAAGTCCTTCGGGAAATAGTCCAGCAGCACCCAGGGCGGACTGCCCGGCGCCCGTCCGGACAGGTGGCGGGAGTAGTTCTCCACCGCGTTACAGTACCCCGCCTCCCGGAGCATTTCCAGGTCGTAGTTGGTGCGCGCCTCCAGTCGGGCGGCTTCCAGCGCCTTGCCCTGCTGCCTGAGTTCCGCCAGCCTTTCGACAAGCTCCTGCTCAATGCCCCGCAGGGCCGGCATAAGTTTATCGTGCGAAGTGACGAAATGCCGGGCGGGATAGATATCCACCGATTCTATATCGGCCAGTATTTCGCCGGTCAGGGGGTCAATCGAGACGATACGCTCGATATCATCGCCAAAGAACTCAATGCGCAATCCCAGGTCTTCGTAGGCCGGCTGTATTTCCAGGGTATCCCCGCGTACCCGGAACTTCCCCCGGGTGAAATCCATGTCGTTGCGCACGTACTGCATGTCGATCAGGTGGCGGAGAAGTTTGCCGCGGTCATGTTGGCCGCCTTTTTTCAGGCTCAGCACGAAGCTGCGGTACTCCTCCGGTTCGCCCAGGCCATAGATGCAGGACACGGAAGCGACGATGAGCACGTCACGCCGCTCGAAGAGGGCGCGGGTGGCGGCGTGCCGCAGCTTGTCGATCTCTTCGTTGATATCCATGTCCTTCTCAATGTAAGTATCGGTGCGCGGGATGTAGGCTTCCGGCTGGTAATAATCATAGTAACTGACGAAGTATTCCACGGCGTTATTGGGGAAATAGTCCTTGAACTCACTGGAAAGCTGGGCGGCCAGGGTCTTGTTATGGCAGATGACCAGGGTAGGCCGTTGAACCTGTTCGATAACGTTGGCCATGGTGAAGGTCTTGCCGCTGCCGGTAACCCCCAGCAGGGTCTGCTGCCTGAATCCCTGGTTCAGTCCTTCCACCAGCCTGGCTACCGCCTGGGGCTGGTCTCCGGTCATCTTGAAATCGGAAACTATTTCGAACTTGGGCATGGGATAACTCCGCTTTTTCTCCTCCAAGTATATCCTTTTGCCGGCCTGGCTTCAATTGTATAATTATTGCCTGCAATAAAAATATTTCACGGCTCCGGCCGTTTTTAACTGGCAAAATAAAGGTCTATATTTCCGCCTGATAACAGGAAAAAATAATTGGTGACGGCCTGTCTGGTATTGACAAATAAAAATGAGACGGTATAATAAGTACGGCAACCAATTGCCGTATGCCGCCGGGCACCTGTCGCAAGTACCTGAGAAACAAAAAGAGAAAATCCCCTCCGTTGTCTTTGGCGGCTTACGCCGGCGAGCGGTAAAATAACAATAAGAGAGGGAAGGTAAACAGTGAACTTATCACGACCAAATGCTAATGATGCCACCCGGACGACAAATCGGTCCCGGAGCGTGGTGCCCATGAGCGGCCTCTGCTCCCGGTGCCTTGATGACTGCACGGGAAACTGCGAGGTATTCAAAGCTTCTTTCCGGGGACGGGAAGTTATCTATCCGGGGCCGTTCGGCGATATCACCGCCGGCGGCGATAAAAATTACCCGATAGACTACTCTCATTTCAATATCCAGGGCTATGCCCTGGGCGCCGAAGGTCTGCCCCCCGGTGTGGACGGTAACCCGGACACGGCTACCTTCCCTTCGGTCAATACCGAGACCGATTACGGCTGGGACATCAAGGTCAAGATGAAGTCACCGGTATTTACCGGCGCTCTCGGCTCCACGGAGATAGCCCGCAAATACTGGGAACATTTTGCCGTCGGGGCGGCTATCAGCGGCGTAACCCTGGTTTGTGGTGAAAATGTCTGCGGTATCGACCCCCAGCTCGAACTCGATGCCAACAATAAGATTACTCTGGCGCCGGATATGGACCGGCGTATTGAGATTTACCGGCGTTATCACCAGGGATACGGCGAGATTCTCGTCCAGATGAACGTTGAAGATACCAGGCTGGGTGTGGCTGAGTACGTCAGCAAAAAGCACGGCCTGGATACGATCGAACTTAAATGGGGCCAGGGCGCCAAATGTATCGGTGGTGAGATAAAAGTAGACAGCATAGAACGGGCGCTGGAACTCCAGAAGCGAGGCTATATTGTCACCCCCGACCCGTCCGACCCGATAACCGTTATGTCTTATAAAGACGGCTCTCTTAAGGAATTCGAACGCCACAGCCGGCTCGGTTTCATTGGCGAGGAAGGGTTTTACGCGGAAGTACAACGCTTGAGAGACCTGGGCTTTAAGCGGATTACCCTGAAAACCGGTGCCTACGGTCTGCGCGAGCTTGCCATGGCGATTAAGTGGAGCTCTAAAGCCAAAATTGACCTGCTCACTATTGACGGCGCTCCGGGCGGCACCGGCATGAGTCCCTGGCGGATGATGGAAGAGTGGGGTATGCCGAGCCTTTACCTGCACGCAGCGGCCTCTGAATTCTGCAGCAAGCTGGCGGAGAGAGGCGAGCGGGTGCCGGATATCGCTTTTGCCGGTGGCTTCAGCAGCGAGGACGGGGTATTCAAAGCCCTGGCGCTTGGGGCTCCTTTCGTAAAGGCGGTGTGCATGGGGCGCGCCTTCATGATTCCGGGCATGGTGGGCAAGAATGTTGACCAGTGGCTGAAGGCCGGCAAGCTGCCGAATACCGTCGGCCAGTACGGCGCCACACCGGAAGAGATATTTATTAACTATGAAAACGTTAAGGACATCGTCGGTGCGGATGAAATGAAGAATATTCCCCTCGGCGCGGTCGGCATTTACAGCTATGCGGAAAAATTGCAGGTGGGATTACAGCAGCTGATGGCCGGCGCCCGCTGTTTCAGACTATCGGCGATTACCCGGCGTGAAATCATGTCACTGACCACGGAATGCGCTGATGTGACCGGTATACCTTACCTCATGGATGCCGGACGCGAGGAAGCCGAAAAAATCCTGAACGGTTAAAACTTACCGGAAATGTTTAAGAAGCGGGCTCCAGTAAAATGGGGCCCGCTTACTTTTAGAGTATTTTCTGCAGTATATAAACGTCCAGCCGCCGGCCGAATTTAAGGCCGACTTCTTTCATCACCCCAACGTGCTCGAACCCGGCCGATTCAAAAACGTGGACGCTTATTTCGTTGCCCTCGGCAATCCGGGCAATCACGGTGTGCAGGCCGGACAGTTTGCCGGCATCAATTATGGCCTGACCGAGCTTTTTACCGATGCCTCTGCCCCGGCACTCTTTTCTCACGTAGAGCGAGCTTTCGGCGGTATCCAGGTAGGCACAGCGGTCCGACCATTGGCTCAGTGACGCCCAGCCGGTGATGATGCCAGCCTCCTCGGCGACCAGCACCGGATATCTGGCGCCGTGCCCGGCCAGCCAGGCTTCCTGTTCCCGCCTGGTTTTGGGTTCGGTGTCAAAAGTGGCCACCGTTTCCAGGATGGCGTTATTGTAGATTTCGGTGATGCCGTCCAGGTCGGCTAAAACGGCCGGTCTAATCGTCAGCATGCTTTTCCCTCGCCCTGAAATCGGGTTATCGCATTATATCACCTGTTCGATGTTTCGGGAAAGCTCTTTGACACCTTTCCGTCAATCCAATATAATGCTGTACACTTATCATTGGGGTCTTTCCCTTTGAAGGAATGAAAGGATGGTTTATTAAATGGATAAGGCTATGGAAGGCAGTCTGGAGAGGTTTATCGCCTCTCATCCCGGCTCCGGGGAACTGACGGAAAGGGCCTTTAAGGTCAGCCGCGGCCTGCACACCGACGCTATCTTTACTCTTCCTCCTTATGTTTACATCACCCACGCTAAAGGGTCGCATAAATGGGACGTGGATGGTAACGAGTACATCGATTACGTCATGGGGTTCGGCGCTTTGCTGCTGGGGCATGCCCACCCGGCGATGGTTGCCGCCGTCAAAGAGCAAATCGAAAAAGGGACGCATTACGGTGCCGAGAACGAACTGGAAATCGAGTGGGCCGAGTTGATTTGCCGGCTGATTCCCGCCGCCGAGAAAGTGGAGTTCGTTCTTTCCGGCACGGAAGCCAACATGACCATCGCCTGCCTGGCGCGGGCTTACACCGGTCGGGGTAAAATCCTCAAGTTTGCCGAACAGTACTTCGGTTGGGCGGGTGACCTGCTGCCCGGTATCGCTCCCCCCTATGACCGGCCGTTTGCCGGCCAGATTCCCCCCGTCAGTGACGATGCTGTCTCCGGTGGGACGGTCGTTATTCCCTGTAATGACGAAGCGGCCATGGAAAAATCCCTGGCTAAAGGTGATATTGCCGCCCTGTTCATCGAAGGCGGCGGAGCAAACTGCGGTCGAATCGGCCAGCCGCCCGAATTAGTACGCGCCGCGAGGCGTCTTACTCATAAGTACGGGACGCTGCTGGTGATTGATGAGGTTATCAGCGGCTTCCGCTGGTCACCCGGCGGCTACCAGGCGGAGCTGGGTGTCACCCCAGACTTGACTCCCCTCGCCAAGCTTAACGGCGGCGGAATGCCCGGCGGCGCGGCGGTGTGTGGGCGGGCGGACGTCATGGCCCTGCTGCACCTGAAACCGGGCGATGCCGAGTGGAACCGCCACCGCCACGTCATTCACCGCGGTACCTGGAACGGTAATCCGGTAACCGCCGCGGCGGCGGTGGCCGTGCTCAATATTGCCGCCCGGGGCGAAGTGCAGAAGCACGCTGCATCTTTGGCGGCAAGACTGGTGCTGGGAGTTAACCGGGAAATTGAAAAGCGGGGCATCGAGGCCTGCGCTCATAACGCCACCTCGGTGGTTCATATTTTCATCGGCCGGTGTCGGAAATGCGACCGGTCTATCTGCCTGGATGCTGCCAAGTCGATGCCTCCGGAACTTGCCCACCTCCTGAACCGGCACCTGCTGCTGAACGGTGTCAGCCTGCACCGGGGTGTCATGGGGCTGGTTTCGGCGGCACACACCGCTGAAGACATCGACCGCACCATAGAGGCCTTCGGCACTGCCTTTGACGGGATGATGGCCGAGGGAATCGTCACCCGGCCATGACCGGGCAGGGCCGTCCGTGGTCATTGACGCGCCCCGCCGTCTCTTCTATAATTTAGCTGATACATCCAGTGGAGAATTCACTTTTTGCGGTCAAGAAAGGAGACTGATTACCATGTCCTCGGAGAAACTGCTTGCCGAAGTAACCGAAAAATACGAAGGCACCTACCGGAAAAGGACGCCCAGGTCACGGGAAGTCCTGGAACAGGCGAAAAAATACATGCCCGGCGGTGATACCCGCAGTTCCATCTGGTTTGACCCGTATCCAATCTGGATTGATTCCGCCGGAGGCTGCCGTTTTACCGACGTCGACGGCCATGAGTACATCGATTTCCATAACTGCTACACCACGATGATACTGGGTCACGCCAACCCGAAGGTGGTGGCGGCGGTGCGGGAACAGGCAGGCAAAGGTACCGCCCTGGGGGCGCTGGTGCCGGCGGTGGCGCGCTGGGCGGAGCTTGTCTGCAACTGGGTGGACTCGGTGGACAAGGTCAGGTTCGGTAATACCGGCTCCGAAGCGGTGCTGATGGCCATCCGCCTTGCCCGGGGTCATACCGGCAAGGACATGATTCTGAAGACGGAAGGCTGCTACCACGGAAACTACGACCCGGTGGTCTATCCCACCGATGCTACCGGCATCACCCGGGGCACCCAGCAGGAGTCAATCATCGTCCCCTATAACGACAAGGCGGCCGCCGAGAAAGCTATCGTGGAGAACCGCCACCGTCTGGCGGCGGTCATCGTCGAAGGGGCCATGGGCGCCGGCGGCATGATTGCCCCCCGTGACGGCTACCTGGAGTTCCTGCGCAAGGTTACCGCTGAAAACGACGTGATTTTTATCCTCGACGAGGTTATCAGCCTGCGTTTGGCGATGGGGGGCACCCAGGCGATTTACGATATCAAGCCCGACCTGACCACGATGGCGAAAATTATCGGCGGCGGCTACCCGGTGGGCGCCGTCGGCGGTCGTGAGGACCTGATGCAGCTTTTCTCCCCCCAGGTGAACAAGGTCTACCATGCCGGGACGCTGAACGCCAACCCGATTACCGCCGCGGCCGGCGTGGCCACCATGGAACAGCTTGACGCCGGAGCCATTGACCACATCAACGCCCTGGGAGAGGCTTTTGCCGACGGCGTGCGCGCCGTATTCGAGCGATTGAACATCAAGGGGCAGGTGACCGGACTCGGCTCTTTACGGAATATCCATTTCAGCGCCCAGGAGGTGATGGACGGGAAGACGGCCCGGGAGACCAACAAGGAGCTTCTGCATCTCTTTTACCTGGGGATGCTGGAGAGGGGAATGTTCTTCCCCTCCCGTGGGCTTTTCGTGCTGTCCACCCCGATGACCCGGCAGGACATTGACGCCGCCGTGAAAGCGGTGGATGAGGTAGTCACCGACCTTAAACCAGCCATCGGGGAGATATGGCCGGAACTCATCGGCCAGGCCCCCCGGTCCTGACCCCGGCAGTATAGTAAGTATTAATAAGCGCCGCCCGTCCTAATAAAAGACGGGCGGTTTCTTTTTTTTGGGGGGACAAACCTCACCCCCTTAATCCCCCTGCGGAATAGATAATCCGACCCATAATATTCCAGTCGTGGCTGGGTTGGACATCCAGCCAGGGCAAAAGTGATTTACTGTGGGCTTGATTGATGTTTACTGTGCAAATGGAGCG
>CBDUSH010000068.1:0-8396 GCA_965369965.1 uncultured bacterium
AAGAAGGTTCTCTGCTGTTTGGCATTTTAGGCAGCGTTATCGGGGCGGTAATTGTACTGCTTCTTGCCGAGCCGTTGAATTTGAACTCCAACACCAATTTACTCTTTGGCGTCTTCTTTCTCAGCGTTCCCGTCTTCTGCCTGCTTGGTTTTTACCTCAAAAGATAGCCCGGCCTCCCGGTAGGGGACATACCGGTTTATCCGATGCCTTCGGCAATCCTCAACGTGTTCCCGGTACTGCCGCCTTATTGAAGAGTCAACCCTGTAAACAACAGGGCAGGGGGGAATGCCCCGCCAACTGCCAGCCACCGCCACCCGTTACTTCAAGGGGATAGACTTACCACTGGCAAGCCTTTTTAAAACCTGCTCCGGAGCCAATCCCCCGGTAACAGTTTTCGGCTTGTTGACATAATATTAATTCAAACCCCGTGCCTGGTAGCCTCGGCTTTGTTTCCCCAGAAAAAGTTTTTTTATTTTTTTGTCGTTTTGGTCTGCCGCTCCGCCTCGTCCCGCCGGTTAATCCCCGGTAACCGTCCGGTTGACCAGACGCTCATTGCTTTTTACTTTCGTATTGGTGCCGATAACGCACTCCCTGAGGACGGCCCCGCCGCCGATATCCGCCCCGTCCCATAGCACCGTGTCTTCTATCACGGCGTCCTCCCCGATACGGCAATTGGCTCCAATGACAACCGGACCCTTGATACTCACTCCCCGGCTTATCCGGCAGCCATCGGCAATCAGTACCGGCCCGGTTATGCGGACTGATGGGTGGATACCGGACTCGTTGCCCCCGGTCGTCTTGTTTTCATTCGCGGCGCTGCCCAGCCGGCTCTTCACCTTTGACAACAGAAGGTCGCGGTTCAGGCAAAGATATTTCTCCGGTGTCCCCATGTCAAGCCAGTATCCGTCAAAATGATAGCCGTAGAGCGGCTCCTTCATATCGAGTAGCCGCGGGAAAAGCCCTCTCTCAAACATGTAGTGGGCGTTTTCGGGCACGTATTCCAACACTTCCGGCTCTATGATGTAGATACCGGCATTTATCCAGTTGGAAGTAACCTGCTCCGGACTTGGCTTCTCAATGAAGCGCTCGACCCTGTCTTCCCCATCGGTTTCAACCACTCCGAAAGCACAGGGATTATCGACCCGGGTCAAGGCTATCGTTACCTTCGATTTTTTCCGCCTGTGGAAGGTTAGCATATCGGTTATATCCAGGTCGGTGAAAATATCACCGTTAAGGACGATAAACGTTTTTTTAAGATGCTGTCCGGTATTTTTCACCGCCCCGGCGGTGCCCAGGGGATTGTTCTCGATAGCATAGATTAGCTGTGTATTCCGGCTGCCGCCGTCCCCGAAATATTCCCGGATAACATCGGGGAGATAACTTAAGGTCAAAATTACCTTATTTACCCCGTACTCCTTAAGATAAGCGATGGTATGTTCCAGAAAAGGCTCATTCAAAACCGGCACCATAGATTTGGGGATGCCATTTGTTAAAGGGCGTAGTCGTGTGCCTTCCCCGCCAACCAGGATAACCGCGGTTATTGAATCGTCTGATTTTTTCATCTTCACCAAAACCAGTCCATGCCGGCCGGGCTGGTATCTTTGTATCAGATTACTATGCTAATAATTATACGTCAAGAGTGTTAACGGTACCATTATAAGTTCTCAAAATATCATGACAAATAGCCGCCCGGTGATATTAACCTGAAAGCGAATACTCGACGAGCCGAACAAGCGCTGCGAAGCACTCCCAAATCCGTTTGAAACACAAATACTGCCTGGCATTGGTTGGCGACACACGGGTTCAGGTTCTTGACTCCAGACACGGGACGGTAATATAATCAAGGCGTAAAGACACGTTATCCGGTAGTAAACATTTCTTTAGATAATATAACTCAGGGGCTCGTAGCTCAGCGGCAGAGCGGTCGGCTCATAACCGATTGGCCGTAGGTTCGAATCCTACCGAGCCCACTTCTAAAGCTAAATACTCGAAAATGCCGCCGAAATTTTATAAATGCGCGCCGGTTCAATCCCAAGTCTCAGGAACGTTGCAACTCCACGAATTAATGTATATACTCCTTGGTAACAAGGGAAGAAGGAGATGGTGTCATGACAGGTACCAAACTGGATGAGAGCCCTACGGGCAAATGGGTTTCCTATCGTCAGGAAATTAAAGTATTGGACTGCACAATTCGTGATGGTGGGTTAATGAATGATCATCTTTTTGATGATGAAATCGTGAAGGCTGTGTACTCGGCATGTGTCGATGCCGGTATCGACTACATGGAGGTTGGATATATTAACTCAAAACGAATCTTTTCTCCAGCCGAGCACGGTGCATGGAAATTCTGTACGGAAGATGACATCCGACGTATCGTCGGTGAAAACGATACGTCATTGAAACTATCGGCTATGGCAGACGCAGAAAAATGCGATTACCATGAGGATATTTTACCCTGTGGGCAGAGTGTACTGGATATGATACGGGTTGCGACCTATATACATCAGATACCGTTGGCCTTAGACATGATTAAAGATGCGAACGACAAGGGATATGAAACCACCGTCAATTTAATGGCTGTTTCCACAGTCAGTGAGGGAGAACTGGATAAGGCGCTAGAATTACTTGCTAATTCGGAAGTTGGTACGATCGTTATAGTAGACAGTTTTGGGGCTCTCTACAGCGAACAAATCCATTTACTTGTCGAAAAATATATGAAATACGCGGAGCCAAACGGAAAACAGGTCGGGATACATACACACAACAATCAACAGTTAGCTTTTGCCAATACTATTGAAGCGGTTATTAAAGGAGTGAATAGGTTGGACGCAAGTATGGCAGGGTTCGGTCGTGGTGCCGGTAATTGCCCTGTAGAATTATTAGTCGGCTTTCTCCATAATCCTAAGCTCCGACTCCGACCAATCCTTCAATGCATTCAACAACACATCGAGCCACTGCGAGAAAAACTTAATTGGGGATTTGACACTCCTTATATGCTGACGGGAAGTCTGAATCAACATCCGCGTACCGCCATGACGTTCAATGCCAGCGAAGACAGAGGTGACATAGTCAAATATTACGATATGATTACAGAAGAAGAATAGAGAGAAGATCATAACAATAGAGCCTGACAATGAAAAATATACACTCTCTTAATCGATTGAAGATAGGTGCGTTATCAATGTATAATAAAATGAATCCCACACTCATAGCTAATTTACAGTAGGTACGAATCCTACCGAGTCCACCATCTGACCATTCTTTCAACACAACTGGGAATTCGGAAACCAGCCAGTAAGACAATGCCGTTTAAAAAGGAGGAAGAGTATGACCTACGGTTCCGGGAAGTATAGTTACGAACTGTTAAAAGGGTGGGCGAAATACCCTGAAGAATGGGCGCTGCTTGATGTTTGCGGCCTAGCAATCGATACTCAGGACAGGGTATATGTGTTAAATCGGAGTGATCATCCGGTAATTGTCTTCGACTGTGAAGGAAACCGGTTGGCAACCTGGGGGGAAGGACTTTTCCGGCGCGCCCACGGCGCGGGCATTGGCCCTGATGGTTCCATCTACTGTACTGATGATGAACTCCACGTCGTCTATAAATTCAGTCCGGAAGGGGAATTACTGCAGACACTGGGGAACAAAGGTATAGCATCCGATACCGGATACGACCCGGAGTGGTTCGACTTTTTCTGGAGCCTGACTACCATCACACAGGGTGGAGCGCCTTTCAACCGACCGACTGGAGTGGCGGTATCAACCGCCGGTGAAATTTATGTCTCCGACGGCTATGGTAACGCCCGGGTACACAAATTTTCTCCCGATGGTAGCTTGCTCTTATCTTGGGGCGAGCCGGGGTTTGCCCCCGGTCAATTCAGATTGCCTCATTTTGTCTACCTGGATAAACAGGAGAACGTCTGGGTGCCTGACCGGGAAAATAACCGGGTACAAATATTTAATCCCCAGGGAAAACTGATAAACGAGTGGACCGACCTCGTCCGACCGACTGATGTGTGCATAGACAAAGAAGGGACGGTCTACGTCACCGAACTGGGTCTGCGGGTGAGTATATTCAACGGCGAGGGGAAATTACTGACCCGCTTTGGCAATGAGGATGGTAAAGACAAAGAGACCGCCCTTTTTCTGGCCCCGCATACCATACGAGTAGATTCGAAAGGAGATATCTATATCGGCGAAGTCTCCAAGACGTATACCGGAATCGACAAGGGGATGCAGACTTTACAGAAATTCATCCGGCAGGCCTGATAACCAGCCGGTTTATTGCCCGCGTTCGTAATGGAGACAAAAATATGAGGTTTGAAGACAAGGTTACGGTCGTTACTGGCGGTGCTTCCGGCATCGGCAGGGCGATTTCCCGGGAATTCGCCAGAGAAGGTGGCCGCGTCGTTATTCTGGATATCCAGGAAGATAAAGTGAACGATACGGTACGGGAGATAGCGGCGGAGGGAGGTAGGGCAGTGGCTATTAAAGTTGATGCCACCGGAGAAACCGCCGTAAAAGCGGCCGTGAAGAATATTATTGCCGAAGAGGGTAGCATAGACATACTGATAAATAATATCGGTGGCAGTGAGAGTCTGCCGTTTCTGGAAGCGGATGAGGCGCTCTGGAGGAAGATACTGGACACCAACCTGATGACGACGATACTACTCTGCCATAATGTTTTACCGCAGATGATAAAGCAGGGCTACGGCCGAATCGTCAATATCGCATCAACCGCCGGGAGGCAACCCAGACCCTTCGGACTGGCTTACGGAGCCGCCAAGGCGGGCGTGATTTCGGTAACCCGGTCACTGGCGGTGGCCATGGCTCCCCATAATATCAGGGTTAACTGTGTCGTCCCGGGCACTATTGATACCGAAGCTTTAAAAAAACTTCTGCCGGAGACAGTTAAAGATTCTTTACGCCGAGTCGCCTTGGGGCGGTTAGGGCAGCCGGAAGAAGTCGCCCGGGCGGTACTGTTCCTGGCTTCCGAGGACGCTTCGTACATTACCGGCCAGAGCCTGGGCGTGGACGGCGGCAACGAGATGCTCTAACTGCCCTGAAACCGGCAGATTTTAAATACCATTTTCGGAATATTTATATAATTACAAAAGTAGCTTAAGGAGGCGGATTTATGTTCAAGTCGGTGAATCTTTTAAGGCTGAACCAGGGGCAGGAAGTGCTGAGCGCTTTAACCGAGTACTGCCAGAAAAAAGGTATTACTTCGGCGATAATTTTAGGCTGTATCGGCTCGCTGGAAAGTGCCAAGTTCGGCACCGCCCCCACTGATGGCAAGTGGGGTTTCAACTATGACGATTTCACGGGACATATGTCGATCATATCCGGACAGGGTTCACTGTCAAAATACCAGGATGAACTGATATTCCACATACACATGACGCTCATTGACCCGGAAAAGCCGGGGCAACTCATCGGGGGACACCTGGAAGAGGGTAATGTCTGGGCGACGGTGGAAATATACATCGGCGAGCTTGATTATCAACTGGAGCGCGATTTTGATGATACCATCGGTATGACGGCGCTGCGGACAACTTAAGCGGTAATGAGCCGGGGGCTTTCTTGACAACGAGTAGCCCAGGCTTTAGTATACGCTCAGAAATGATTAAAGGAGAGTGACAGTTATGACACCGGAAAGTCCGTCAAAAGTAAAAGTCACCCAAATCCAGCAGGTATGCCTTGTCGTTGATAATCTGGAAAAGACGTTAGAGGACTACTGGAATATCCTGGGCATCGGCCCGTGGACGGTTTTTGATTTCGGGTCGGCGCAAGTCCCTGATTTCAAGCATTATGGCCATCCGACCTGGAGTAGAAACAAGGGCGCCATCGTCCAGCTAGGGCCGATAGAACTGGAACTTTTTGAGCCCGTCGCCGGCTGTTCCGCCTATCAGGACTGGCTGGAGGAGCACGGCGAGGGACTTCACCACATGAAGTTCCTGACGGAGGGTATGGACGTTGACGCCGTGGAGAAGCTGATGACCGGACAGGGTTTTCCCAGCATCCAGGGCGGTCACTACGGCCCCGACCTTAAAGGCCAGTTCAGCTACTTCGACATGAGGAAACCGCTCCACGCCATCTGGGAAACGAGCCGCCGGACCGGTGGCGACCCGCCTTTTAAAATTACCCGCTACCCGGAAGACCCGAATGCAGTCAGTCCGGCCAAGGTGAAGGTCGACAGCATCAAGCAGGTCGGAGTGGTGGTGAAGGACGTCTACGAGACGGCCAGAAACTACTGGAACCTGCTGGGCATCGGCCCATGGGAAATCCGGGAATGGGGCTCTCACGCGCTCTTCGACCGGACCTACTGCGGCAAACCGGCCTGGGGCAAGGAAAAGATTGCCCACGCCTATCTGGGAGACTTTGAACTGGAGCTGGTCAGCCCCTGGGAAGGGGACTCGCTCTACCAGGACTGGATAGACGAGTACGGGGAAGGCATCCACCACCTGAAGTTCCTGTGCGACGACATCGACGAGGTTTCCAATACGCTCATAGACCAGGGTTTCATCAGCCTGCAGAGCGGCCATTTCGGCGATCCCAAGGAAAAGGCGGGCGGGTTCCACTACATCGATATTCCGCCTCTGCACTGCATCTGGGAGCCGGTACACAAGCCGAAGAGCCTGCCGATACCGCCGATAGCGCGCGTTCCCTAGCTGAGACGACAAAATAATAAAAAAACTTTTTTAGGGGAAACAAAGCCGAGGCTACCAGGCACGGGGTTTGAATTTATTTTATGTTAACACGCCGAAAAATGACAAATGCGGCTTAATTAACATAATATATAACCGGTGAAGTCTGGCGGGGTTTTACGCCTTTTTGCCGAAGTCATCAAGGGCTGCTTTGTGGCCGGGAGTGTATCAGGATTGGTTTCAATCCCGGCTTTTTGCCGTATGTCCCGCTCACGGCGAGTTCTCCGGGGACTTCCGTCCGGGGCTCCTGACAGACTTCCAGCAGGGGACAGTGCCGTTGTTCAGTTTATTGACATAATATGCTGTCCGATTTTCTGATGATCGGTCAACGGGTGCAGAAACTTAAAGTTTCCTATTTTCATTTCGGGCATTTTTTACCTTTCTAAAAGGGTTCCCTTTTTATCCGCATCAGAGTACGGTGGTCCGAAGGCAGAACCGGCGGATGTTACTCAAGCCCAAAATTGTACCGCCGGATGGTGCAGAACGGCCGATACGAACTCTGTACTCGGTAATATCATAAACGTGCCATCTATCTGCCGGTTATTGGCGCCGAAGTTTGCCCTGGCGATGATAATCTCATCCTGCGCCTGCAAAATATTGCTTAAAGCAACATCCAAGATGGCACCGGCCATATCTATCATTACGGTTGGCGGGGATATTTCCAGATTAAGGCCGCTGGCATCGGCCAGGGTATTCAAGAAAAAGGAACCGGTCACGTTGCCCATTTCACTCAAAATAGACCGCTCCATTTCACTGATGCGTTTAGTGGTACCAGGGGGCATATTATTCTGCATATCTATCAACCCGAAAGCCATCTTCGGGTCGTGTATCAGCATGAGATGCCCGGTCACGTCACCACTGGTGGCAAGGTGTGTGCCAACAACCTCTTTTTCAGGACCGCCCAGTAAATAGGCGGCGTCTTTAGCCAAATACTGCTTCAGTTCGAGAGAAGTCACTTTTAAATCATGACCTATCATCTTTGAGAGACCTAATATTGAACTGGCAATTCCCCGGCTGACCAGCCAGGTCCAGATAACCATTTCATTTTTGGTAACCATCAGTTTTTCCATAGTTCCTCCCGCACGATTTTGCTATTACCAGCGATAAGCATCAAGGCCGTTTGATGAATTCAGTTACATTATTTTCTTGTTCCGATGTAATTTTACGGATATTATGAGTAACAAAACATAAATATGTGCCGGACTACAATAAATTTCTGAT
Organism: uncultured bacterium; assembly: GCA_965369965.1. Classification (GTDB taxonomy): domain Bacteria; phylum Chloroflexota; class Dehalococcoidia; order Dehalococcoidales; family RBG-16-60-22; genus JACZSH01. Next base: position 7,929 of record CBDUSH010000068.1, read on the forward strand.
AAACACCTTTAAGCCTCCGATCAGTGAAACGGCGCGTTTTTTGGCTCTGGTATTCCGGCAAGAGAGTCCCGGCAGGGGACAGTGCCGTTATTCAGCTTATTGACATAATATATGGGTCTGGTTTTCTTTTTTTCACTTCAGGCATTTAATATCTTCCGAATTCATCTGTTATAACGACGTTAAATACTATGTTAACAGTATTCCTAAAACGGGAAATCAGTGTTAAGCTTTTTTTTACCCTGTGAGAAAGGTAAGGCTGGTGATAGACAATAACATCAAGAAGGAGGAAAAGAAAATGGGTCTGATGGACAAAATGATGGACAGGATGATAGGTAAAATGAGTCCTGAAGAAAAAGAAAAGATGATGTTGAAAATGATGCCAATGATGATGGAAGACGTAAATATGACGGAACTAATGGTTAAGATGATGCCTGAAATGCTGAAAAATATTAATGCATTGGATATCTT
>CBDUSH010000069.1:0-8285 GCA_965369965.1 uncultured bacterium
AGACCATCATCTGGGGGCTTCACCTCTTTCCGGTGAGGTGAAGCCCCCGAAGCGGGAACCCTGCTATAGAGTAAGGATTATTAAATAATATTAGTAGAAAAGAGCTGAACCATGGAATTGGATGCTAGTCTCACCGAAGAAGAACTAAAGGTATTCCTGGTGGAAGCCGATGAGCAAATTCAGCTTCTGGATGAGGAAATCGTCAGGCTGGAGAAAGAGGGAGAAGACCCCGACATCCTGCAGGAAATATTTCGCGCCGCACACACTCTGAAGGGTTCTTCGGCAATGGTGGGGCACCAGCGAATGGCGGACCTGACGCATGTCATGGAGAGCCTCCTAGACAAACTCAGAAAAGGGGAATTGCAGGTCAGTACCGAGATTATTGACGCCTTGCTCTACAGTCTGGACGCCCTCAAGATACTTAAGGATGAGATAGTTAACTTACAGGAGAGCGACCTGGATATAGATTCCGTGGTGGAGAAACTGAAGGAGGCGGCGGGAGCGGACGATAGCCCAGTGTCAGCCGGAGGGGCGGCGATACTTACTCTGAGCGAGGCAGACAGTATAGGGCTGCAGACAGCGCTGGCCAAAGGTCTGAACGGATACAAAATTAAAGTGTCCATAGATAAAAACAGTGACTGGGCAGCGGCCCGCTGTTTTCAAGTCATTACCGAGTTGAATCAGTCGGGTGAAATTATTTGCTCATCACCTTCGGCGGATGATATTGAAGAGGAAAAAATTGACTTTGAATTTGAACTGTTATTTGCCAGTCTGGAAGATAAAGATACCCTTCAAGGTATAATCACGTCCATAGCCGAAATAGATAACGTGGAGATTGCATTTTTCACTCCGGAGGAGAGCGCTGTTACCGACAAAAAGCAGGCGCAATCTTCACCAGAAGCCGGTGACCGGCCAACGAAGACTGCGGATAAAAAAGCAACGGAGAAGAAAGGGATAGCCCCTCAGGAAAGTGTCCAGTCTTTCCAGAGCGTAAGGATAGACGTTAATGTCCTGGATAACCTGATGAACATTGTTGAAGAGTTGGTTATCGACCGTTCGATGATTGGACGGGTGTGGAAAATACTGGAGTCCAGGCATCCCAATGACGAAGACGTCCAAAAACTGGGCGAGACCTCCAACCATATTATCAAAGTGATAAACGAACTCCAGGAGAATATTATGCAGGTCAGGATGGTACCGATAGGGACCATCTTCAGCCGGTTCCCCCGTCTGGTAAGGGACCTGGCACAAAGCCAGAAGAAAAAACTGGATTTTATCATTGAGGGAGAAAAGACCGAACTTGACCGCTCCATAATCGAGCAGGTGCGCGATCCTCTGATTCACCTCTTAAGAAACGCCGTGGACCATGGAGTGGAATCTCCGGATGAACGTAAAGCGGCAGATAAGCCCGAAACAGCGACCGTCAGGCTAAGCGCTTATCATGAGCAGAGTCACATCGTTATCACCCTGGAGGACGATGGCTCCGGTATTGATGCCGGTAAAGTCAAAGATGGCGCGGTAAGAAAGGGACTCATTTCTACCGAGGCGGCGGGGGTGATGACCGAAGCGGAGGTAATTAACCTTATCTTTGCGGCCGGAATGTCTACCGCGGAGAAAGCAACCGAGGTATCAGGTAGAGGCGTAGGGCTTGATATAGTGAGGTCCAACGTGGAAAACCTGGGTGGCTCGGTAAGCCTGAGTACCGAAGTGGGAGTGGGCACCAAGTTTACCATCAGGCTACCGCTAACGGTGGCCATTATTCAGGGACTTCTGGTCTCTTCCTGCGGGGTCACCTATGCCATACCGTTATCATCGGTCACCGAAACCCTGCTGGTGGAACCATCAGCAATACAGACCATAGGACGGAAGGAAATATTCAGGTCCAGGGAAAACCTCATACCCCTGTGGAGGTTAAACACCACCCTCGACGGCAAGAGGAATGGAAACCCCTATGGCGACACAAGCCTGGTCGTGGTGGTCAAGGCGGGTGACCGGTTGGTGGGGATAGTCGTTGACACCCTGATGGAGCAGCAGGAAATTGTCGTGAAGTCAATCGGGGACTACCTGGGTGACATCGAGGGTATTGCCGGGGCCACCATCCTGGGAGACGGACAGGTTGCGCTTATTTTGGATATAGCCTCTCTGGCCAGAATGGCCATGCGTGGAGGCAGCGACATTAAAAAACAGAAATCAGGCGCGGCAAAGGTACTTAGTATGGCCGCAGCGTGACGACGGGAAAACAGCTGCGAAGTTTATCAGACCGGCGAATCCCGTCCCCCGCATGCCTTTAAACCGAAACAGCGGCTATTTTCTCCACCACGATAAGAGAGGAAGGAGAATGCCGGACGGGGAATGGTGGCACAACGGTTCATCGGGATGACCCTGCGTAGAGCAGAATTGCCCATGTGGGCTAAACGGAGTTGTGTATCGGGCTCTCTTTTATTACTCAGTTTGACCTTATCCAATGAGGCACCAAATGTGACAATAGGTAAAGAGAAGCAATAATATACTGCCAGGAGGGAGTGGAAACATGCAACAACAGCTATTGCTTAGCAGAGAGGAACTTGCTGTCTGGACATGGATGGTCAGCCGGGGGATTACCAATTCACTGTCCGGGCTTTCACAAATGGTGGGGCAGGAGATTAGTGTAACGGCTCTGGATATCCAGCAAGTGCCGGCGAAGTCGGCTGCCGATTTACTGGGAGGACCGGAGCAGCTGGTCGTCGGTATTTACCTGACCATTCACGGAGACGCTACCGGACACCTCATGCTGGTCCATAATCCCAAAATCGCCTTTGATTTAATAGATATTCAATTGGGCTTACCCCCCGGGGAAACAAAAGAGCTGGGGGAAATGGAACGTTCCATTCTAGGTGAGATGGGCAACATAACCGGGTCTTTTTTTCTGAATGCCCTGGCCGATGCTACCAATCTGACTCTTACGCCATCACCTCCGTCGGTAATGATTGATATGGCGGGGGCAGTGCTTGATATTGCACTGACAAAAATCATGCAAAAGCAGGATGACGTACTGGCGGCGAAGACAACATTCGGCACCGCCAGCCAGCAAATGAGCGGGACTTTTCTGGTAATGCCGACCATGGATTTCCTGAACGTTATCTTGAAGCATGCGGGGGTGCCATCGTGCCAGCGATAGCGAGTAAGTTAGCGCCAGTAATTGAAGAGACAATAACGGTTGGTCTTGGGGATATTTTCGCCACCGATAACCCTTCGATATCTTTGGCCTGCTTTGGCCTGGGCTCCTGCATCGGCCTGTGTGCCTATGATCCGGTAGCCCGGGTAGCCGGGATGGCCCATATCGTACTCCCGGCAAGTATCCACAAAGGGCAGGAGACTTCGACGAAGTTCGCCGACGTTGCCGTGCCCGCCTTAGTGAAAGAGATGCGCAAACTCGGTGCGCTGAAGTCGCGGTTAGTAGTCAAGCTAGTTGGCGGCGCCCAGATGATTTTGTCCGCTGATTTCGATTCTTCTTTTGAGATGGGGCTCAGGAACTTGAAGATGACCCAGAAAGCTCTGGCCAGCGAGGGCATCCGCACGGCAGCTTCCGACACCGGCGGTAATCAAGGACGCACTGTATGGCTGTACGCAGACTCAGGCAGGGTTATGGTGAGAACGGCCGGCCAACCCGCCCAGGAACTTTAATGATACAGATCAGTAAAAAAGGATTCTCCAAATAGCGTTTAAAATAGCGGGAAGGAGGTAACAACATGACTAAGATACTGGTGGTGGACGACGCTGCTTTCGTCAGGATGAGGTATGCCAAATCACTGGTTGATGGTGGGTATGAGGTAGCGGAGGCAACTAACGGGATTGAAGCACTGGAAAAATATAAGGAATGTAAACCGGACGGGGTGCTGCTCGATATTAACATGCCGGGAATGGATGGAATAGTCACACTGCATGAAATTATGAACATTGACCCCTCGGCCCGGGTAGCCATGGTCACCTGCATAGGGTCACAGTCCATAGTGCTGACTGCCCTGCAAGCAGGGGCAAGGGACTTTGTTGTGAAGCCACCTTCAGAGAACGGAATCGTCTCGACCGTGGAAAAGCTACTCAGCTAGTCCTTTACCATTTACCGGGAAACATACAGGCTGTTAAATCTAAAGCCAAGCCGGATTACCGGCGGATAACAAGTTTATTTGTAAGGAAAGGGGGGGCAGATTATGGCAAAAATACTGATTGTAGATGACGCTGCTTTCATGCGAATGAGGTGCTCGAAGTTATTGTGCGAGAAGGGGTATGAGGTAGTTGAGGCAACAAACGGCGCCGAAGCGCTCGAGCGATACCAGGAGAGCAAACCGGATGCAGTGTTACTGGATATTACCATGCCCAAAATGGATGGAATAGTTACGCTCCAGGAAATAATGAAGATGGATCCAACGGCGCGGGTAGCCATGGTTACGGCCATGGGGCAGAGGTCCATGGTGATGAGCGCCTTGAAAGCCGGCGCACGGGACTTTGTGGTGAAACCTTTTGATGGAGCCCGTGTGTTAGATACGGTGCAGAAACTTGTTGGGTGACACCTTTCAGGGTAAGGAGAAACAAACGCTATGACTATTTCCGACGATGGGATAGTTAAAGTGCTGGTGGTGGACGATTCCTCGTTCGCCCGCCTTTCTATAACGAAACAACTGAGTTCTGACCCTGGAATAAGGATTGTTGGCGTTGCCCGTGACGGTATTGAGGCCCTGGAGAAAATAAAGGGATTGAAACCCGATGTAATAACGCTGGACGTAGAAATGCCGCGGATGGGCGGGCTCGAAACCCTGGAGCGTATTATGGAGGAAGAGCCGACCCCGGTGGTAATGCTCAGCAGTCTGACCGGTAAAGGAGCCGGGATTACCATCCGGGCTTTAGAGGTGGGTGCTATTGACTTTTTCCTTAAATCCTCACGGGCCACTGCAACCGGTTTTTTCGGGCTGACCGATGAACTCAATGTCAAAGTAAAACTGGCGGCAAGAGTAAAGGCAGAGAGATTTAAAATAGCTGAGCGGAATATAGATAACCGTCACCATGCAGAGAGAACAGCCGCCAGTCGCCTTTGTGAATCAGACAAGGTGGTGGTTATCGGTAGTTCAACCGGCGGACCTGCCGCTTTATACAAACTTATCCCCAGTCTTCCGGACGACCTCCCGGCGTCAGTCCTCGTGGTACAGCATATGCCGCCTTCTTTTACCAGGTCATTGGCAGAAAGACTTGATCAGTTATCTCCAATAGAAGTGAGGGAAGCCAGACCGGGTGACCGCCTAAATAGAGGGCAAGTTCTGCTGGCCCCGGGTGGTTATCACATGATAGTAAAAAATGGCGACACTGTTGAACTCAATAGAGAGGCTCCGGTCATGGGCCTCAGGCCAGCCGTGGATGTGACGATGCGATCAGTCGCCTCGGTCTATGGTTCGGAGACCATTGGCGTGGTGCTTACCGGTATGGGGTCTGACGGCACCAAAGGAGCTGCCTCGATTAAAGCGGCCGGAGGGGAAATCATTGTCCAGGACGCAGACACGTGCGTGATCTACGGTATGCCACGGAGCGTCGTTGAATCAGGAAATGCGGATAAAATCATGCCGCTGCCTCAGATACCGGAAGAGATCGCATCCATGTGCCACAACGGCAGAGAAACACGGGAGGACTGATTAATTGAATGACCAAGATTATGAATATCTGAAACGAAAGCTTCTGACCCTCACCGGCATTGACTTAGATAGCTACAAGAGCCAGCAGATGCGGCGCCGATTAAATATGTTTTATGCGCACACCGGAGCTGGCAACATCATGGAATACTGCCAAATGATAAAGCATGACCGGGATATGCTTGATAAACTCCGGAACTTTATAACGATCAATGTATCTGAGTTCTTTCGTGACTCCGCTTCCTTTACGCAATTGCGTACTTCAATACTCCCGCTATTGCTGAAACAAAATCCGAGACTTAATATCTGGAGCGCAGGCTGCTCACACGGGGCGGAACCATACTCCGTGGCTCTGGCTTTAGAAGGGATTTCCCCGGGCGGTCGGCATCGAATACTGGCCACCGACATTGATGATGGCGCCCTGAAGCGTGCCAGGGCCGGTGGTCCGTACAATCCGGCGGAGGTAAAGAATGTTTCTTCCTCCATCCTCCAGAAGTATTTCATCAACTCCAGCGGGGACTATATGTTTTCGGAAAAGATAAAGCGTAAGGTGGAATTCAGGCAACAAAATCTGCTCCGTGACCGGTTCGAGGATGGTTTTCACCTGATTATCTGCCGGAATGTTACCATTTACTTCACCGAAGAGGCTAAAAGAGGAATCAACCAGAGGTTCTTTAATGCACTCAGGCCCGGGGGGATACTTTTTATCGGTGGTACCGAGGCCATGCTGGACGTTACCAACTTGGGATTCATCGGACTGAAGCCGTCTTTTTATCAGAAACCAGTACCCGGTGTCGTAGAAGAGAGGCAAACCAGGCGAGAGGTACTTCTGAGAGCGTAACGGGAGGGTCAGAAAATTGCGACGAATATCAATGCAATACGCATTACCCGGAATGGTATTAAGCATGGAGGTGTATGACAATTATGGTAACATCATACTTCCTAAGGGCACGAGATTAACACTGGATAACGTGGCGACATTGGGTAGGATGGGTGGAGGGGAGCTGTTTTTCGACGACCGCCGGGTTGATGACGTTCCGGTGACCCCTCTCATGCCGGCGAGGCTTACCGGAGACGCGACCCGCCGGTTACATGATTTACTGAAAGCGACCAAAGCGATACTACAAAATAGCAGTGGCGGACAAAAAATCGATGTACACCCGGCGGAGAAGGCTGTATTCAGCATGGTGGAGCAGTTGTTTCCGGTAGTGATTGGCGAAGCCAACGCCACCGGCTGCTTTTCTCTTACCGACTACAACTACGTCCATCCGATGCAAGTTGCCTGCCTGGCGCTGTTAATGGGAAGAAAGGCGAAATGCAAAGAAGCCGAACTGGCCGAGCTTGGAGTGGCCGCTTTGCTGGAAAACGTTGGATATATCGTCCTGCCACAGGGAATGATGGAAGAGCCGACGTCACTCACTAAAATAGAAGAGCACGAAGTACACCAACATGCTCAGTATGGCTACCAAATACTTAAGGAATACGCCGATATCGCCCCTAATATAACCAAGACTATCCTCGATCACCATGAGCGCTGGGACGGCAGCGGTTATCCCCGCGGCATAAAAGGTGAAGAAATATCTTTTTACGCACGAGTCATCGCAATTGCGGACACTTACTACGCTCTGGTTTCCAGAAGGCCCCACCGGCAGAGCCATCTACCCCATGAAGCTCTTGAATTCATCATGGCTTATAGCGGGGAGCTATTTGATCCTGACCTGGTGCGGCTTTTTACCAAATTAGTTCCCCTCTACCCGACGGGTGTTATGGTTAATCTTAACACCGGGGAGACGGGTATTATCGCCGATGCCAAGCCGGGGTTTATCGGCCGGCCGTTAGTTCGTATCTGCAAGGACAAGCACTTTGAAGAATTGACCAAGCCGTATGATATGGAACTGTCAGATAACAGTAATCAGCACCGGCTGGTTACTGAAGTATTAGAATATTGACCTGAACCCGTGACGTGCGTAGCCTATCGTTCCCGGGCTTTAGTGAAGCTCGTGGTAAATCTTTTTGCAATATATGGAGCAGGCGATGAGCAGCGAAGGTAGTGTAATACCGCAGAATGATATAGATGCCATATTCAAACAGGCTACCGGGATGGACATTGCGGCACCACCGGCGGCCAAGCCGGCGGCATCAAACAACACACCACCACCACCAGCGCCAGCCCCATCCGTACCGCCGCCAGCGGCGGCACCGATCGTACCGCCGCCAGCGCCGGCCCCAATCGTACCGCCACCGGCGCCGGCACCGCCTCCGCCACCTCCTGATGGCGCATTGAACAAAATGCAGGCCGCAATGGCCGAGTTGACACAACGAATAATCAATGTGGAAACCAGCATCAGTAGCCTCAGTTCAAGAGAGCATGGGGTTCCTGATGTGAAAGCTCCGATTCAGCGGCTGTCATTGAGATTAGAAGCCACGATGAAGGACCTTCAGAAAATAAGAAGCCAGGTCGGGGTAATAACAAGAGGCCTGGAGGCTACCCCCGATTACGGCATCCGAAGTGACTTTGTCTGCGAGTCATGCCATTCCCATGGATTCGTCGCCACACCGACAAGATGCACGAAGTGCGGGCGGGAAGGCTGGTTGGGTTGGTGGCCTAAACAGGCGTGAAGCGCGCCAAAA
>CBDUSH010000070.1:0-8192 GCA_965369965.1 uncultured bacterium
AAGGGGAGCCTTTCAAGCCTTTTTTTTCTATCCGCCCTGGCTTCATTAAAGCGCTGCCAGTAATCTATCGAGCCTGGTCTGTAAGAGTTTTTCCTGGTCATCACATTCCCCCAATATATCATTCAACAAGCCGGTATCCGCCTTGTCCAATAATTCAGCGATGCGCACTTTGTCTTTGGGTCGAAAAGATTTTAGCAAAAGAGCTATCAGATATTCTGCGGTAACGACTTTTGTATTTACCCCTTTAACTTTTATCCGACGAGCCTGCCTGATAGCATGGTCAAACAATTTACCGATAAAACTGGGCAGGAACTGAACGGGCATATCAGCTATGAAGATGTAAACTGCCTCTATCTTATTACCCTGCCGCCTAAAATACTGGTACAAAGAGTGGTAGTCTTCGTCGTTACCGAGAAGCACCAGTATATCCAAATCATAGGTATAAGCCGGCTCAAGATAGTAACTGGTGGCGTAGCCGCCAGCAATGGCATAGTCTTCAATAATGCCTATTTTCTTCAAGTCATTCAGGGATACCAGGACACCTTGAAAGCTCAAACTATACCCCTTGTTCAGCCCCTGCTAAAACAAACAGTTATTATGTTATGTCTATTATAACATACTTAAACAACGGAGTGATTATTGACTCGACAGGCCAGTGCAGACCCTGTGACAGGGTGATTAAGAGAAAGGGGGGATAAGGGGGGCGGGGCAATCCCCCACCCCCTTTATTAATACAAGATTAGGCGGTGAGGGCAAAGGGTGGATAGCGGTCTGTGGTGAGGAGTAAGGCATAAGCGCTTACCCGCAAACCCCAGCGGTAGACGCCGACGACAAAATCAAAAAGGCCTCTCGGGAAACGGCCGGTAAAGAGGATGGCGAACCAGGCAATAACCATACAGACTACGGCGGCAATCCAGAGGAATATAAGGACGATGACATGCGGGATAGCCAGTAACCATTTCACCAGCGGCAGCCAGCGGTTGAGGTCATTCGGGGCATCGGGATAGGGCAGGTCAATGTGTACCGACTGCTCTTCATCAGTGGAGGGATAGACATCAGTGAGCAAGCCGAAATAGGCGCAAACACGAGTGCCGAATTTAGTGAGCGCCAGATTCCAGTCAAACCACCAGCGCGGATATTTCTGCCGGAAGAGGATCATCAAGACCAGCGGCAGAAAGACAGATCCACCAGCGGCGTAGCTGCCGGACCCGCCGCTATCTCCTTCCCAGCCACTGCTGCCGCCAGTCAGTAAACTGATGACGACAAGAATGGGGATAACGGTGAAAATCCTGAGAAAGGTGGTCAACCGGTTGAGGGGGCGGTCCGGGTAATCAATGGACAAGTGAACCGGATAAGTGGTTGAAATCTCTGCCATAACAGTCCCTCCTATATTACCGAAAATATTATGTCTATTATTATAGCACGGGACGTCAAGGGCAACACAGTATGGCTAAAATGGGTATTATGGGGAGATTCTTCGTCACTTCGTTCCTCAGAATGACAGGGCGGGTATTTCGCGAAATTGGAGAAAATCCCCCTTAATCCCCCTTTTTCAAAGGGGGAAATGAACCAACCAAGAATGAGTAAAAAGCAAGGGAGATTCTTCGTCACTTCGTTCCTCAGAATGACAATGCAGGCGCTCAGGATGACAGGCGGATTTAACCAAGTGCCAATAAAACCCTAAAATGGGGGGATAAGGGGACGAGGTGAAGCCCTGTCCCCTTATTTAACTTGAATACAAAGGTTATTTTTTGGCGGGTTTTTTATCTTTGGTCTCTTTGGACTCGGCGGGTTTGCCGAGAATTTCATCGACCAGGCCGTACTCTACCGCCTGCTGGGGATTGAGATAGAAGTCACGGTCGGTATCGTGGACAATCTTGTCCAATTTCTGGCCGGTGTGGGTGACCAGGATACTGCGAATGAGGTCCTGCATGCGCATGATTTCCCGGGCGGCGATTTCAATATCGGAAGCCTGTCCCTGGGCGCCGCCCATAGCCTGGTGCATGTGGACGGTGGCGTTGGGCAGGGCAAAGCGTTTTCCTTTGGCGCCGGCGCTGAGCAGGATGGTGCCCATGCTGGCGGCCAGGCCGACACAGATGGTGGAGACGTCCGGGCGGATAAGCTGCATGGTATCGTAAATGGCGAGACCGGCCGAGATAATGCCGCCGGGGCAGTGGACGTAGAGGCTGATATCCTTGTCCGGGTCTTCTCTCTCAAGAAAAAGCAGCTGGGCAATGATGACGTTGGCCACCTGGTCATTAATGGGCGAGCCGAGCATGACGATGCGCTCCCTGAGCAGGAGCGAGTAGATATCGAAAGCGCGTTCTCCGCGGGCACTGCTTTCGATTACCATCGGGATAACGTTATTCGGGCTGATGTTCATTGGTCGCCTCCTCCTTCTTCTTTTTCCGGGCCGGTTTGCCGGAATCGGCGGCTATTTCCGCCAGACGGTCAACGGTTTGCCGGGTCAGCAGATACTGCCGGACCGACTGCCGGGACTGCGGAGTGTCCAACATCTTCCGCATCGCTTCCTGATTTTCACCGGCATTCTTAAGTATAGTTTCCATCTCGGTATCAATGTCAAGGTCGGTGACTTCGATATTCTCCGCCTCAGAGAGTTTACTCAGCACCAGGGAGCGAGTCACTTTCTGTTCGGCGGCCGGGTGCATCTCCTCGTGCAACTGCTCGGCGGTTTTGTCGATACTCTTGAGATAAGCCACCAGATCACCGCCCTGCATCTGAAAGCGGCGGGCCTGGTCTTCAATCATCCGGTCTATCTCAACATCCACCAGAACCGGCGGGAACTCAACGCGGGAGAGGGCGACGACGGCGGTGAGGGCTTTTTCCTCAAACTCCACCTTGACTCTTTCCTCGGCGCGGAGCTTCAGGTTGGACTCAACCTCTTTGCGGAGCGCTTCCAGGTCGGCCAGTTCGGGGCCGACCTGACGGGCAAATTCATCATTCAGTTCCGGCAGTTTTTCTTCTTTTACTTCAATAAACTTCACCTTGAAAGACGGCTCTTTACCGGCCATCTCGCTCCGGGGATAGTCATCCGGGAGCTTCAGGGTGAATTCTTTTTCATCGTCTTTTTTCAGGCCCACGACCTGGGCGGCGAAACCGGGGGCGGGGAAAGGCGAGTCTTCATCCAGGCGATACTGGAAGCCCTGCCGGGTCAAGAACGGTTTGTCGTCAAGGTTACTCTCGACATCCATGACGGCAAGGTCTTTAAAAGCGGCCGCCCGGTCAACAGGTTCCCAGGTGGCGTTCTGGTGGCGCAGGTTTTCCAGTATGTCGACCACGTTTTGGGTGGTGATGTTTACCTTTTCCGGCTTTATCTTGATGGTCTGGTAATCGCCGAGTTCGACGACGGGCGGTAAAGGCACCACCGCCTTGAATATCACCGGCTCGGTCTGGGTGACTTCAATGCTGGGGCGGGCAATCGGTAAGATTTCCTGCTCGGTGAGCGCTTTTTCGTAAGCGTCCGGCACGAGGTGGTTGATGGCGTCTTCCAGGATATATTCCAAACCCAGGTGGCGCTCCAAAATATCCCGCGGGGCTTTTCCTTTGCGGAAGCCGGGGATGCTGGCTTTCCGGGACAGGCGGCCGCGGGCCTTTTTCAAGGCTTCTTCCACCTCGACAGTCTCCATTTCAACGGTCAGGAAAGCCTGATTGCTCTCCGTCTTTTCTCTGGTTACCTTCACCATACCTCCAATCGTTCAGCCGGTACTTTATTTTTCCTGAATATATTTCATGTAGCCGGCGACGTTCATGGGCACCAGCTCTTCAATCAGATATTTGTGTAATAGTTCCATGGGGCGCACCGGCTCCAGTTCGGCGGACATGCTCTGCCGCAGTTTTTCAGCGGCGTTATCCGAACCGTTTTCATCAATTGCCCGGAGAACCAGTTCGTTCCAGGCCCGAAGCAGGTCAGCGGCCCGGCGCAGATCTTCCCCGACGCTGTCGGCGGCGCCGAAATGGGAGTAATAAATCCGGGAAACGTCCAGCCGCGCCAGCCTTTCCAGCGTTTCCAGGTAGAGGGTTAAATCAAAGCCGGGGGGCGGCGTAACCGGCAGGAGGACGCTGTTTTCGGCGACCGAGACGCCGATGGCGTCTCCGCTGAATAAGCCGTTGTTGCGGCTCTCGCGGATACAAAGCTCGTGGGGAGCGTGGCCCGGGGTTTCCAGGAAGTTCAGCACCTGCCGGGGGCTGAGTTCGATCCGGTCGTTCTCGGCGACGGGGTGGACGCGAGTATCGTCGACGGGGACGACTTCGCCCATTTTGGCCATCATGGCCTCGCCCTGCGCTTCGGTGACACTGCGCACCAGACGGTCAGGGGCGACCAGATGCCGTGCCGCGCGGTGGTGCACCACCACCGATGCACGGGGCATATCCCGGAGCAGTCTGCCCGCTCCGCCGGCGTGGTCAAGGTGGATATGGCTGACGATTAAATAATCGATTTCACCGGCGGCGACGCCGAGTTTTTCGATTCCTTCCAGAACCGCCTCCGCCGAAGTGGCCGGGCCGGTATCGACGATGGCTTTTTTCTCCTCGTTGAGCAGATAAACGCTCCCCCACTCCGGAATAGAGTAGAGCTGGTCGTCAATACGGTAGATATTTTGGCCGGCTTCTTTTATGTCAACCATTCGTCATTCTTCCTGAATCTTGATATGGAGGTCGGACAGCTGCTCGGCGGTCACCGCAGAAGGCGCGTTCACCGTCAGGTCCATGGCCGTCTGGGTCTTGGGGAAAGCGATGACTTCACGTATCGTCTCCGCGCCGACCATAATCATGACGATACGGTCGATACCGAGGGCGATGCCGCCGTGGGGCGGGGCGCCGAACTCAAAGGCCTCCAGCATGTGGCCGAAACGGTCGGTAATCTCCTCATCGGTATAGCCGAGGAGATGGAAAATCTTCTTCTGTAATTCGGCGGTATAAACCCGGAGGCTGCCGCCGCCGATTTCATAACCGTTACAGACCATATCATAATGGCGTCCGCGCACTTTAGCCGGGTCGGTGTCCAGCAGCGGTAAATCTTCCGGCCAGGGCGCGGTGAAAGGGTGGTGTTCCGAAGCCCACTGCGTGGAGGCGTTATCTTTGCGCAGCAGAGGGAAACCGACGATATAAGCAAAAGACAGGGCGTCCGGGTCAGCCAGGTTAAGACGGCTGCCGAATTCCTGCCTGAGCCGGCCAAGGACGGTATTAGCCAGGTCAGGCGCCGCGGCGACGATAAGGAGAAGGTCACCGGGGACAGCCTGGAGGGCGGCCGCCATTTGCTTTATTTCATCGATGGTCAAGAACTTGGCGGCGGTGGATTTCACCATCTCCATGGTTAAATCGTCCAGCTTCCCGCCGGGGTCGCCGAGGGCAACGGTGACCAGCCCGCCGGCACCTGATTCCCGGGCCAGGCGGTTCAATTCGTCAAGCTGGCGGCGGGAATAATGGGCGCAGCCGGGCGCGCCGATGCCTTTGACCCGGCCGCCGCCTTCGACGCTGTCGCGAAAGATAGAGAAACCGGATTGGGCGACGACGTCCGAGAGGTCTTTTATCTCCAGGCCGAAGCGTAAATCAGGCTTGTCGGAGCCGTAGCGGTTCATGGCATCGGCGTAGCTGATACGCGGGAAAGGCCGCTCGATACGGGTGCCCGGTTTCAGGGTTTCCACCATGGAAACGAACATATCCTCAAAAAGGACGAGGATATCTTCCTCGTCGATAAAACTCATTTCAAGGTCAAGCTGGGTGAATTCCGGCTGGCGGTCGGCGCGGGTATCTTCGTCACGAAAGCAGCGGGCAATCTGGTAGTATTTTTCCAGTCCGGCGACCATCAACAGCTGTTTGAGCTGCTGGGGAGACTGAGGCAGCGCGTAGAACTCCCCGGGGTGAACCCGGCTGGGGACGAGGTAATCCCGGGCGCCTTCCGGAGTGCTTTTAATCAGGATGGGAGTCTCTACGTCAATAAATCCGGCGGCATCAAGAAAATCACGGATGAACTTGACTATTTTATGCCGGAAAATGATATTCTCTTTCATCCGGGAACGGCGGAGGTCAAGGTAGCGATACTTGAGACGGAGGCTCTCGTCCACCTCGGTGTCTTCGTTGATATAAAAAGGAGGTGTTTTTGACGGGTTAAGGATGGCCACTTCCCGGGCGGCGATTTCAATCTGGCCGGTGGGCAGGCGGGAGTTTTCGGTCCCCGACGGACGCCGGACGACCTCACCGGTAATCCTGACCACATACTCGCTGCGCAGGTCACTGGCGACATCATGGCCGGAGGACGATTTTTCCGGGTCGAAAGCTATCTGGACGATACCTTCCCTGTCCCTGAGGTCAATGAAAATCAAGCCTCCGTGGTCACGGCGGCGGTCGACCCACCCGGCCAGGTTCACCACGTCACCGATATGCTCAGACCTGAGTTCTCCGCAACTGTGACTTTTGAGCAAACCGACCTCCCCGGGGTTAAAACTTACTAGCTAATTATAACTTATGGAGCGTGACTCTTCAACCGTGACGGCGGGACAGGACGGGGCAGACTGCACGGCAGACAAATTTGCGTCCGCCTATGGCAAAGATTATGATTGGGCTGGAGAGAGGGAGAGCCGGAAACATCCGCCGATGACGGGCGGTGAACGGCAGGGCTTTGTTGAGAGATAAAAAAGGAACGGTTTATCAGCAGTGGGGCGGGAACACGGCCACCTTTTTTGCCTACACCCACTTCAGTCATGACCTGTGCGCCGGACTGCTGGCAGCGCTGCTGCCCCTTATCAAGGTATCCCTGGGACTGAACTATTTTCAATCAGGACTGCTGCTGGCCGCTTATACCATCACTGTCGGACTATCCCAGTTTCCGGGAGGCTGGATAAGCGACCGTGTCCGCCCGCAGGTGGTTATCGCCGTCGGGCTGGGGGGCGTGGGTCTTTCATCCCTGGCGGTGGGGCTGAGTCCATCCTACTACCCGATGCTGGCGGTTTTAATTATCATGGGCATTTTTGCCGGCGGGTATCACCCTTCGGCGGTATCGATGCTCTCGGCGTATTACGCGGCCGACAAGAGGGGTAAAGTAATCGCCCTGCACATGACGGGCGGCAGCATCGGTTACGCCCTGGGGCCAATCCTGGGCGGGCTCATCGCCGGGATAATGAGCTGGCGGTTCGCCTTTTTCGCCATGGCGGTTCCGACGCTGGTGGCGGTGCCCCTGGTGCTGAAGAAACTCAGGCGCCCGAGCCGGGAAGCCGGCAAAACATTCTCCGCCGACGATTCCGGCGTCAACCATCAGCCGCGGCACCGGCCGGGCATTATAAGTGTCCTGCGGCCGATAGCCATCATCATCGGTCTGGCAATAACGATACAGCTGCTGGGGGGTACCGCCATGGCTTTTCTGCCGATATACCTGGTGGACAATCTGGGGGTGACCCCGACGGCGGCGGCGCTGCTGGTCGGCGTCACCCGGGGCGGCGGCATACTGGGCAGCCTTTTCGGGGGATGGCTATCCGACCGGTGGGGGCGGAAACAGACGATATTCATGACGCTGGCGGCGACCGGCCCTGTCCTGTACCTGCTGACGCGGCTGGATTATCACGCCGGACTGATACTGGTCATGGTGCTCTTCGGCATGATCATGTACATGAGGCAGGCGGCGGTACAGCCCTTCCTGATGGACAATGTGCCCGCCTTGATGAGGGGCACCGTTTTCGGCATTTACTTCGGCCTGGGAATGGAAGGAATGAGCTTGCTGTATCCGATGGCCGGTTTTTTCATGGACGAATTCGGTATCCTGTCCGTGTTTAACGGTATTGCCCTGAGCAGCGTAGCCCTGTCGATACTGACCCTGCTGCTGATGAAAAAAGTCAGCTTACCCAGGGCGGCCTGACCGCTTTACGACTAGCGCTGGATGGCGATGGCTATCTTTTCAGCGACGTCGACACCTTTCAGCGAAGAAACCAGGCCGGTAAGGGTATTCCGGATGATTTTGGAGGCGAAGAGGTTTACCGGCACGTCGGCGCCATTGAGAATAACCGATACGTTTTCACGGTCAATGGCGACATCCAGGTAGACGATCTCCCCGGTGCCTTTCAGCGCCGCAATGATCCCGCTGACGGTGTGGTCGACAAATCCTTCCACAAAATAGTCAAGATTGATGGGGTTCTCATTTACCCGCAGGGTAATCTGTCTTGTCATGGTGCCACCTCCCGATA
>CBDUSH010000071.1:0-8149 GCA_965369965.1 uncultured bacterium
TTGGACACGTTGATTACTTTCTTTTTCCACCCCGGGTGGTCATGGCGCGCCTGTGCCGCCGCATCGGCATCAAGTTCGACCACAATCAGGTCTTCCTCGAACTGTTTCCCCCGGGCGATGAGATTCCCCCGGACATCAATCACGGCGCTGTTGCCGTCGAAGATAAGTTCATCCTGTCCGCCGACCAGGTTGTTATAGGCGATGAAAGCCAGGTTATCTACGGCGCGGGTCTTAAGCATGTCTTCGCGCTCCTTGCCCTTGCCGGAATAATACGGGGAAGCGCTGATGTTGATGATTACTTCCGCCCCGTAACAGGCCTGTGCCGGGGTGGGCCCCATCTCGTACCAGATGTCCTCACAGATATTGATGCCGACACCGACGCCGTTGATGATATAAACCGGGACCAGACTGCCGGTCTGGAAATAACGGTTCTCATCAAAAACCCCGTAGTTGGGCAGAAATGTTTTGTGGTAGATATCAATCAGCTTGCCGTCATGAATAATGGCCGCCGCATTGTAAAGGCCGTCCCGGGAATCGACAAAGCCGACGGCGGCAGTTATCCCCATTGTATGGCTGATTATCTGCTCAAGCGCTTTCCGGTTGGCGCTGATGAACTGGGTCTTGAAGAGGAGGTCTTCCGGCGGATAGCCGCAAACCGCCATCTCGGGCAGAGTGACCAGATCGGCGCCCATGGATTTCGCCTCGTCGATAGCCGCCAGAATTTTCCCGGTGTTCCCTTCGAAATCACCCACCGTGGTATTTATCTGTGCCAGGGCAATCCGTAGTCGGCGCATCTTGACTCCTTCCGCCGGGGCGATAGCTGTTTTCACCGTTTGTCCCTGGTCAGGAGAATCGAATCGGAATGCCTCTCTCTGCCAGGTATTGCTTGGTTTCACCGATGGAGTATGTTCCATAGTGGAAGATACTTGCCGCCAGCACCGCATCCGCCTTACCGGCCATCAGGGCCTGATAGAGGTCTTCCGGGGTACCCGCGCCACCGCTGGCAATGACGGGCACCGGTACCGCTTCGGAAATAGCGCGGGTCAGTTCGATATCGTAGCCCGACTTATGTCCATCGGCGTCCATACTGGTCAACAGCACTTCCCCGGCCCCGGTTTCGACTGCCTTTATTGCCCACTCCACGGCATCGATACCGGTCGGTTGCTGGCCGCTGGAGATATAGACTTCCCATCTGGGTTCGGGGCTGTTTACGATGCGCTTGGCGTCAATGGCGATGACGATACACTGGCTGCCGAACTTGTTCGCCCCTTTTCTCAGCAGGTCGGGATTAAGCACGGCGGCGGTATTAACGGATACTTTATCGGCGCCGGCCTGGAGCATCCGCCGCATATCGCTGATGGTACGCATGCCGCCGCCCACCGTCAGCGGCATGAATACTTCTCTGGAGACACGCTCAACCACGTCAACCACCGTGCCGCGCTTCTCCGGAGTAGCCGTTATATCCAGGAAAACCAGTTCGTCGGCGCCCTGCTGATAGTAGAGACGGGCCAGTTCCACCGGGTCACCGGCGCTGCGCAGGTGGATAAAACTGGTGCCTTTGACGACCTGTCCGTCTTTAACGTCCAGGCAAGGGATGATTCGCTTGGTCAACATTTTAGCCGATTCCCCACTTCGCTTTCATCGGTCACTCTCTTTCGATACTGGCGAACTTCAGGAAATTATCATATATCTTTAAACCAAGTTCACCGCTTTTTTCGGGATGAAACTGGGTGGCAATCAAATTGCCGCTGGCGATAACACTGCAAAAAGATATTCCGTACTCGGTTTCCCCGGCCACCACCTCTTTCACTTCGGGGCTTCCGTAGTAGCTATGCACAAAATAGAAATTAGTTTCGTCCGGGATACCTTTGAATATCGGGTGGGACTGTACCTGTTTTACCTGGTTCCATCCCATGTGTGGAATTTTCAGACCCGGCGGCAGTCTCTTTACCCGTCCCGGAATGACATCCAGACACTGGCGCCCGCCGCCTTCTTCGGTACCGGTGAGCAAGACCTGGAGACCGATACAGACGCCGAAAAAAGGACGGTCCGCAGCGATAAACCGGCGGATAGGGTCAACGAAACCCAGTCGCTCAAGACTCGTCATGGTGTCACCGGCCGCGCCCACCCCGGGCAGAATAACGGCCGATGCCCCGGCCAGATCTTCCGGATTATTGGTCACTGTTAACCGGTATCCCAGCCGGGTGATAGCGTTGGAGACGCTGCGCAGGTTCCCGGCGCCATAATCAATTACGGTGATCATCTCTCCCTGACCATCTCCTCTCCTGCCATTTTAGCATAAGACTGGTTCATTAGTCTCGTTGGCCTCCCCGGGGCTGCCCCGGCCGCCAGGCTTTATTGACAGTCAGTAATGGCTTCGGTATAGTTTAAAAAGAACTGCTTGCAGTCCCCGGGTTTTGGAGGTTTCAGAGGTTAGAAAATGGGTATTGCCTTTCAGATAGGGCCTTTCGCCGTTCACTGGTATGGCATCATGATTACGCTGGGAGTGATGGCGACCTTGCTCGTTTCCAGCATCGAGGCGAAAAGGCGGGGTGAAGACTGGGAAAACGTGCTGAATATGGCGCTGATTGTCGTCCCGATGGGCATTGTCGGCGCCCGCGTCTATCACGTCATTGACCAATGGGCTTTTTACAGCCAGAATCCGGCCTTGATTTTCGGCGGTGCCGGACTGGGCATCTTCGGGGCTGTTATCGGTGGTGGTATCGGGCTTTTCATCTATACCCGATGGAAGAAGATGAACACCTTACGTTGGATGGATATCGTGGCTCCCGGACTTATCTTGGCGCAGGCTATCGGCCGGTGGGGGAACTTTTTTAACCAGGAACTTTACGGTTATCCGACTGATTTGCCGTGGGCAATATATATCGACCCGGTTAATCGTTTGCCCGGTTTTGAGTCGTTCTCTTATTTCCATCCTCTTTTTGCCTATGAATCATTCTGGAACCTGGCTGGTTTCGCTCTCCTGATGATACTGGCGCGGAAACTGAAGTCGCGTCTCATGGACGGGGACATCTTTTTACTGTACGCCATCCACTACTCGGTAGGGCGTTTCTTCCTGGAAGACTTGAAGCTGAATGTCTGGACGATCGCCGGTTTTCCCACCGCGCGCTGGATATCAATCATCACGGTAGTGGTGGCAGTGGCTTTGATGGTATACCGCCGATACCGTCAACGTACGGCCTGAATAAAAGTTGGCCGGGTGAAAACAGGGCTAGCGGAATCTGAATATAAAGTTGGCTAGGTGAAAATACAGGTCGCCGAATCTGAATACAAAAAGTTGGCCAGCGTGAAAACACGGGTCGTCGAATCTGAAACGAGCAGGCGGAGTTTCTCTCCAGAGTTATTGCGGCGGGTTATTCCAGTACTGGCTGTTATTCTGTTCACCTTTCTCGTTTCATCCTGTGACCGGGGAGAGTCTGCCGGAGAGAAGCCGGTGGTGGTGGTTACCATTTTGCCCCAAGTTGAATTCGTCAAGAAGGTGGGTGGGGACAGGGTAGTGGTGACGGTGATGGTGCCCCCGGGAGCCAATGTTCATATCTACGAGCCGACTCCTTCCCAGATGACAATCTTGGCCGAAGCCTCGATGTACGCTAAGGTGGGTTCGGGTATTGAGTTTGAATTAACCTGGATGGAAAAACTCCAGGCGGTCAATGAGGAAATGCTGGTGGTTGATTGCTCGGCGGGTGTTCCGCTTCAGGAAGTCACTGGTGAGGTCGAATCATTGGAAATTGACCCTCATATCTGGATGTCACCGGGAAATGTGGCCATCATGGTACAGAATATTTACGACGGGCTGGTGACAATCGACGCCGCGAACAAAGCCTATTACGCGCGGAACCGGGACACCTATATTTGGGAGCTAGACCGACTTGACCAGGAAATCAGAGACAGTCTGTCCAGTGTGCCCGACCGGACGTTTATGGTCTATCATCCTTCCCTCGGTTATTTTGCCCGTGAATACGATTTGACCATGCTGTCGATTGAAAACGAGGGCAAGGAGCCGACCGCAGCCGGTATGGCCCGGATGATTACCCGGGCAAAAGAGAGTGACATCACCGTTATCTTCGCCGATCCTCAATTCAACCCCCAGAGCGCGAGAGTAATTGCTGACGCCATCGGCGGAAAGGTCGTCTTTATCGACTCTCTGGCCGGTGACTATCTGGCTAATACGGGCTACTTTTTGGGTGACCTGGTTTCGGCAATGGACCGGGCGGAGCGGTAATCGGGTTGCCCCAATCGGCCACCGGTGGTGGTTTTTGAGAGTACCGGGCACCACCCGGTCTACCCTCTGTGGTATACTTGGATAGCCCATCAAGGAGGTATTATTTTGAATACTGAGACCGAAAAAAAGATTAAATCTTCTCTGGTGGACGGCAAATTGCCCTGCGTGGTCGCCTTTAAAATCGCCGAAGAATTAAAAGTCGGTCCGCGGACAGTCGGCGACACAGCCAATGAACTGTCAATCAAGATTTGCAACTGCCAACTGGGCTGCTTCCCCTAAACCGGATAAAAGAATCAAGAACTAACTTTTCTCCCGGAAAGACGTTATACACTGGTAGCTAAACTTAAAACGGGAGGTTCTCATGAGAAAAATATTACTTGTTTCACTGCTGTTCGTCCTCTTTCCGGTGCTGGCCTCGTGTGCCTCACCGGCATCAGTCCCGGCGCCTGCTCCAGCCCCAGCTCCAGCGCCGGCTCCGTCGATAGGGATACCGGCTCCACAGGGTATGGCACCGGCCCCCGAACCGACTCCGGCTCCCATGCCGCCTGGGTTCGCGCCCGAGGAAGGAAAAGGGATGGTGGTCTCGGAAGATACGTCCGGGCCGGCCATAGAGCGCATGATTGTGCGCCGGGGGACTTTACAGCTTATCGTAGCAGATGTGCCGCTCACTATTACCCGTATTGGCGCTCTCGCCGAAAGCTTGAGCGGATTTGTCGTTTCCTCAAATAACTGGCGGGAAGGAGAACGGTTGGTCGGTGAGATTACCGTCCGGGTGCCCGCCGAAGACTTTACCATGACCATGGCCGCCCTGCGGGAAATGGCCGTTGAGGTAATGCTGGAAAGCACTTTCAGCCAGGACGTCACCGAGGAATACGTTGACCTGAGCGCCAATCTGAAAAATCTGGCCGCGACCGAGGAACAATTACTGCGCCTGATGGAGAAAGCGGAGGATGTGCCGGATATCCTGGCTGTGCAGACGGAACTTTTCCGTACCCGGGGAGAAATCGAGCGGATTTTGGGCCGGATGCAGTATCTGGAGCGCACCTCGGCGATGTCCCTGATTGATGTCCGTCTGGACCAGTCGGAGGTGGAAGTTAATTTCACCGCCAACGGCCGAAGACTGGAGCGAGGAGAGGAAATCCGGTTTTTCGGTGAGGTGGCCGGCGGATTTATACCTTATGGTTTCACTTGGGATTTCGGGGATGGCAACACCAGCACCGAAGGGAACCCTGTCCACAGCTACGGGACTACCGGGTCTTACACGGTTACCCTGTCCGTGACCGATGACCGGGGCAATACGGATACCAGAACCAGAGAGAACTACATCACGGTACTTCCCGGCTGGAATCCCGGTAACGTCGGCACCGGTGCCTGGAACGGATTGGTGACTTTTGGACAGTGGCTAGGCAGTGCGGCTATCTGGCTGATAATCTTCAGTCCGGTCTGGGGGATTGTCCTGGTGATGTTTTTCTGGCGTCGCCGGAGAAAGAAGAAGGCTTAGGCATAAGCTTAAGGACAATTTCTTCCCGGCTCAGACCATCAATGGCAACTGTCTTATGGCGGCTGGTCTGACCTTTAACCACGCTGACGGCTGATTTGCTGACCTGCAGCCTTCGGCTGAGAAATACTTCCAGCTCCCGGTTAGCTCTGCCTTTGAGCGGCGGCGCGGCCACTTTTATCTGCCAGACGTCTCCCTCGAAGCCGGTTACCCGGTTTCGGAGGGCGTTGGGGTGGACGAGCACTGAAATCTTCATTGCGTAGTCACAATAACAACATATCTTTCCCGTTCAAAATAGAAGTCAATAAGTCCACGTAATCATCGGGATGTTTGTGTTTCTATCGTAACATTTGTGTGTAAAAAGGTTACCACTGAACAAACATCGGGATCTCATCTCACTTGGACTAAAAAATACCCTACTGAGGAAAATATGTCAATATAAATCATGGTATAGGAAGTTCTCCGGCGTGGGTATTCAAACTATCGTACTACGTTAAAAACGTTCCTTTTTATAACATCATGACGAAGTGTGCACTCTTGTATTCTCCAGCAGTTTAGTTGTTAAAAGTCGGAGACACTTTAGGTGGTATACTTCCCTTTATTTCTTTTAAAGAAACCTTTTTTGTTACTACGGTAACAATCCTAGCCATTATTTAACACTAAAGATATAACTTATTTAAATTGGGTTCTTTTCTGCGGTAGTCAGGTAAAGGTTGCACGTTATAAACCTGATCTCCATTAACCAGCGTTTCTACAGCCGCTCTGGCAGTATCGAGGAAAGTGAAACATGGAATACGCTTTTCGGTAGCCGCCCGCCGGATGTAGAAACCATCCCTGAGCGGGATGCGGCCACCGGTAATAGTATTAATAACCCCGTTTACCATTCCCTGGTTGATAACATCGACCACGTTAGGGTGCCCTTCACTTAGTTTCCTGGTGATTACTTTAACCGGCAGCCCGGCCTCTTTAATCATGGCGGCGGTGCCTTTAGTGGCATAGAGCTTATAGCCGGCTGATGCCAGTTGCCTGATTATGGGCATGGCTTCGATTTTATCTCTATCGGCAATGCTGAGCAGCATCGTCCCCTGAGGCTCCAGCATCATCCCGGAGGCGAGCAGCGCCTTGGCCAGAGCAGCCTCAAAGGTATAGTCAAGCCCCATAACTTCGCCGGTCGATTTCATCTCGGGGCCGAGATAAGTATCCACCCCGAGCAGTTTTGACATGGAAAATACCGGCGCTTTTATCCCGACCAGTTTTTGGGCCGGTAGCAGCCCGGTGCGGTATCCCTGCTCCTTGAGGCTTTTACCCAGCATAACCTTGGTGGCCACATTCACTACCGGCACCCCGGTAACTTTGGAAATAAAGGGGATGGTGCGGCTGGAGCGCGGGTTTACCTCCAGCACATAAATGGACGAGCCGTTACCGTTATCGCCCGGCATAATCACGAACTGAATGTTCATCAGGCCTTTAACCTTGAGTCCCAATCCGATACGGACGGTATAATCGACGATGGTTTCTATTTCCTGCTGAGTCAGGTTTACCCCGGGGTAGACCGCCATAGAGTCGCCGCTATGCACTCCCGCGCGTTCGATATGCTCCATCACACCGGGAATAAAGACGGTCTCGCCGTCACCAATAGCGTCAACTTCCACTTCTTTCCCGGCTAGATATTTATCGATAAGGACCGGATGCCCGCCATCCAGCTCCATTGCCAGGCTCATATAACGGGCCAGTTCACTGTCGTCATGGACGATTTCCATGGCTCTGCCACCGAGGACATAGCTGGGGCGAATCAGTACAGGGTATCCGATGCGTTCGGCGACATCGAGCGCCTGGTCAATCGAGGTTACGCCGGCTCCCGGAGGCTGAGGGATGCCCAGCCGGTTTAGAAAATTATCGAACTGGCGGCGGTCTTCCGCCAGGTCAATAACGTCGGCCCCGGAACCGATAATGGGCAGACCGTTACGGAAGAGTACCCCCGCCAGGTTAATCGCCGTCTGACCACCGAACTGCACGATGGAGGCCGGTAAAATCTCCTCAGCCGGTTCTTCATCAGGCGCCTTTTCCTCAGGGAGGCATCTTTCATTTTCCAGGATATCCCGCAGGCTTTCTTCATCCAGGGCTTCAAAATAGAGCCGGTCACTGGTATCAAAATCGGTGGAGACCGTTTCCGGATTGGAGTTGACCATGATGCTCTTAAAACCGGATTCCTGTAATGCCCAGGCCGAATGAACACTGCAGTAGTCAAATTCAATACCCTGACCGATACGAATCGGGCCGCTGCCGATGACCACTGCCTTATTGCCCCTTATCGGCGCTGCCTCGTTCTCTTCTTCATAAGTGCTGTAGAAATAGGGGGTGGCGGCATCAAATTCGGCGGCACAGGTATCAACCATCTTATAAACCGG
>CBDUSH010000072.1:0-7931 GCA_965369965.1 uncultured bacterium
GACATCACCAGCCAATTCGGCGGGCAATGACATCACCTCCCAGATTGCTTCGTCGCGGGGCTCCTCGCAATGACAAAGTGGGGTTCCTCAGGATGACAGGGTGGGGTTCCTCAGAATGACAGGGTGAAGCCGCTAAACTACGGTGTTTCGGAAGTCCCCGCTTCATGCTATACTTATTATTACCGGAGCGGAGTAGAAGGAAATGAGCTTTTTCAGCGACCTGGACAAGATGTGGGAAAAAGAAGGCAGCCCGCCGCCGCGACCGGCCAAAACCGGAGCGGCGCCAAACCCGGGCCGGAAATGGCTTATCATCATCGGGGGTTTGATACTCCTTTTCATTATCGCCTCGATAGTCAAAGGCATCTATACGGACTGGCTCTGGTTCGGCAGCCTGGGTTTCGGTAATGTTTACAGTACCATCCTGACGTCCCGGTTATGGCTTTTTGGCGCCGGCGCCCTGGCCTTCCTGGCACTGCTTTTAGCCAACCTTTTCCTGGCGCGCCGGCTGTCTCCGGCTATCGGGGAAAACGTTTCCTTCGGCCAGGGGATGATGGTGGTGCGCCGTTTCTTCGATCTGATGGTACTGGCGACAGCCCTTTTTCTCAGCCTCCTCTTCGGGCTGGTCACCTCCGGCCAGTGGGAAACTGTGCTGCGCTTCGGCAGCGCCGGCGGGTTCGGCGTCATTGAACCCCTGCTGGGACGGGATGCCGGTTTTTATGTCTTCATCCTGCCGCTGTACAACTTTATCCAGGGGTGGTTTTCCTGGGCGGTTGCCCTTATCTTTATTTTCACGGCGGCGATTTACGCGGTCAACACCGGTTTCCGCCGTACCGCCCTGAGCACCGCCATCAAGTTACACCTTTCGGCGCTGGGCGCCGTCTTTTTCGGCCTTATCGCCTGGGACTACCGGCTCAAGATTTTCGACCTGGTCTATTCCCAGCGCAGCGTCATCTTCGGCGCCGGTTATACCGACGTCCATGCCCAGTGGCTTGCCTGGCGGATACTCATCATCGTTGCCGCCATTGCCGGGGCACTGCTGGTAGCGGGTGTCCTGCTGCGCTGGCGGCGGGCGATAGCCATCCCTATCGGGGTCTGGCTGGTGAGTTCCATTATTATCGGGAGCATTTATCCGGCGCTGGTTCAGCGATTCCAGGTGGAGCCCAGCGAGCTTGCCCGGGAGACCCCGTACATCGAACGTAATATCGAGTTGACCCGATACGCCTTCGACCTGGATAAAATAGAGGAAACGGCCGTCCCGGTGGAGGACGCCCCCAGCAAGGAGGACATCGCCCGGAACCCGGCGACGATGAACAACATACGGCTCTGGGACTACCGTCCGCTCAAAGACACCTACAACCAGATACAGTCAATAAGGCTGTACTACGATTTTAACGACGTTGACGTTGACCGCTACCAGATTGACGGCGACTACCGCCAGGTGCTGATAGGCGCCCGGGAGCTTTCCCCGGAAAAGCTGACCGAGCAGGCGCAGACCTGGGTCAACCGCCGCCTGCAGTTTACCCACGGTTACGGGGTTACCATGAGCCCGGCCAACGAGATAACCGAACAGGGCCTGCCCAACCTCTGGATAAAAGACGTGCCGCCTATCGGCCGGATCAAAGTGGAGCGACCGGAGATTTACTACGGGGAAAAGACGGGGGATTACGTTATCGTCAACACCAACGTCGAGGAGTTCGATTACCCCAAAGGCGATACCAACGTCTACACCGAGTATGAAGGCGAAAACGGCATCGGCCTGGGCTCCTTTTTCCGCCGGCTGGCTTTCGCCTGGGAACTGGGGGATATCAATCTCCTTATCAGCGGTGAACTGACGCCGGACAGCCGGATCCTCTTACACCGCAACATTCAGCAGCGGGTGCAGCGCGTCGCGCCTTTCCTGTCGCTCGACCGCGACCCTTATGTCGTCGTCGACGAGGGCCGTCTCTACTGGGTGCAGGACGCTTATACCACGACGAGCCGTTTCCCCTACTCCCAGCCGGCGGCCGGGGGGATAAACTACATCCGCAACAGTGTCAAGGTGGTGACCAGCGCCTACGACGGTTCGGTGAACCTGTACCTGATCGACCCCGATGACGCCGTGGCCAGAACCTACGCCGATATATTCCCCAGCCTGTTTACGCCGATAGAGGCGATGCCGGAGACGCTCCGCGCCCACCTGCGCTACCCGCTCGACCTTTTCCAGATACAGGTGTCAATGTACGAGACCTATCACATGCAGGACGCCCGTGTCTTTTATAATAAAGAAGACCTGTGGACGATTCCGGTGGAGACCTACGCCGATTCGGAACGCCCGGTGGAACCGTATTACGTGATAATGAAACTTCCGGATGAGGAACGGGAGGAGTTTGTGCTGATGCTGCCGCTGACGCCCACCCAGAAGGACAACATGATCACCTGGCTGGCGGCGCTCAGTGACGGGGACCGCTACGGTAAACTTATCGCCTATAATTTCCCCAAAGACAAGCTTATCTACGGGCCGAGGCAGATAGAGGCACGAATCGCCCAGGACACGGCTATTTCCGGCCAGTTCACCCTCTGGGGGCAGCAGGGTTCGCAGATTATCCGCGGCAACCTGCTGGTGATACCCATCGAGCAGTCTATTCTGTACATCGAGCCGATTTACCTCCGGGCGGAGAGAGGCCAGCTTCCCGAACTGAAACGGGTTATCGTGGCCACCAGCGACATGATTGCCATGGAGCGGACACTGGCCGAGAGTTTGAGCGCCATCTACGGCGCTCCGATTACGGAGCCGACGCCCGCACCGGCACCGACACCAACGCCGCTGCCCGGTATTGAAGCACCGGCCGAAGTTACCGAGCTTGCCCGCCAGGCGCAGGAGCATTACCAGCGAGCGCAGGAGTACCTCAAGGCGGGTGACTGGGGAAACTGGGGAGCCGAGCTGGATAAGATGGAAGAAATACTGCGGCAGATGGTGGAGATACCTGCCGGATAGCCGAGCACCAGCGATGTCAGTCGCGTAGAGGTGTGTCCAATGCCGAAGGTTGCTATTGTTACCGATAGTATTGCCTGCCTGACCAGGGAACTGGCGGCGCACTACGATATCGAGATAGTGCCGATAGTCTTTTACGCCGGGGGGAAGTCCTACCGGGACGGGGTGGATATAACTCCATCCGAGGCTTACCAGCTGTTCCTGGCCGACCCGGAATCATTCAAGACGTCAGCGGCCTCCCCCGAGGATTGTCTGAACGTCTTCCGGAGGGTGAGCCGGCGGGCCGGCAACATCGTCTTCATTACCGTATCAAACAAGCTGAGCGCCGTTTACAACTCGGCGCTGGAAGCCAGGGAGCTGGCGAAGACGGAACTTCCCGGCACAACCATAGAGCTGGTGGACTCCCGTCTGGCGACACCGGCAGAGGGGTTCGTGGCGCTGGCGGCGGCGCGGGCGGCGGCGGAGGGACAAGGGCCGGAGGATGTGGTGCGTGCCGCCGAGGCGATACGGGACAAAGCGGGGTGCTTTATTTTGCTGGATACGATACGTCACGTCTACCGGTCCGGGCGAGTGCCTAAAATCGCCTCACAGGTAGGCTCCATACTGAACATCCGGCCTATCCTGTCCGTATCCGAAGTCGTCCATTTTCTGACCGCGGTGCGTAGCCGGGAAAAAGGAATCGAACGGATACTGCAATTGACCGGGGAAAAGGTGGGGAAGAGCCCGGTGCATGTATCGGTGTTTCACGCTTACGCGCCGGAAGAAGCCGAAAGGCTGAAAGAGAGAGTGGCCGCCGAGTTTAACTGCGTCGAGCTGTGGCTGGGGGAGTTCAGCCCGGTGATGGGTTATGCCTGCGGCACGGGCACGGTGGGGGTGGCTTTCTACACCGATGACTGAAAAGGGCGACCCGGAAATCGTGCCGGGGGTGCCGGATGGCGTTTTTTACAGCCGGGGTCAGGGGTTAGCTGAAGAAGTCTTTTGACGGAGAGGAAAAGACCCTTCGCTTTGCTCAGGGTGACAATACAGGTGTTCATGGTGACAAATACACATGTCATTCCAGGCGCAATCGATGAATTTATAGTTTACGCCTTATATTACAGGCATGAGATTGCTTCGTCGCGGTGCTCCTCGCAATGACAGGGTGGGGCTTCTAGCAATGACAGGGCAGGGCTCCTCACAATGACAGTGCCATATTAAGCCAACTGGCAGAATCGCCGAAAACAGCCTATAATCAATAGATGGCAGTAACGCAGGTCGTCTCTAACATACAGAAGCCGGCGGCAAACCTTGGGGCGTTCCCCGAACCACGGGCGACATCAGCCAGATTTAAAGTGCAGTTTACCAGTGAAAGGAGACTTTTTAAATGGATATAAAAGTTTCCAAAAACGACATCAGCCAAATTTAGAGTGCAGTTTACCAGTGAAAGGAGACTTTTTAAATGGATATAAAAGTTACCACGGGCGACATCAGCCGGATTCAAGCGGACGCCGTTATCGTCTATTTCAGCGAAGGAGCGGAAAGCCCCGGCGGGGCGGCGGCGGTTCTGGATAAGGCGCTGGAGGGCGCCATTTCCCGGCTTATCAGCCAGGGTGAAATCAAGGGAAAACTCAACGAGATTACGCTTATCCACAGCCTGGGCAAGCTGCCCGCCGACCGGGTAGTCGTCGTCGGGCTGGGCAAACCGGACGAGCTGACGGCGCCTAAAATACGCGGGGCGGTCGCCGAAACGTGCCGCTATCTGCGTAATAAAGGCGTGGCGAGTATCGCCGGCGGGGCGGGGGAGGCCGGGTTAAACGGCATCAGCCTGGAAGCCGCCAGCCAGGCGGTCACCGAGGGCGCCCTGATGGGTCTTTACACCTTCCGTAAACACAAGACCAAGGCAAACGACAACGGCGGTGAAATCAGCCGGTATTTAATCGTCGGCGAGGCAAAAGATGTCGACGCGCTGGAGGCGGGCAGCCGGAAAGGCAGCATACTGGCCGAAGCGACCAACCTGGCCCGCGACATGGTCAACGAGCCGGGCAACCTGATGACACCCACCGACATGGCGGCAGCGGCGGACAAGGTGGCTAAACTGCACGGGCTGGAAATAAGCGTCCTCGAAGAGAAGGAGATGCTGGAAATGGGCATGGGGGGGCTGCTGGGAGTTGCCCGGGGAAGCCGCCAGGCGCCCAAGTTTGCCGTCCTGCGCTACCAGGGAGGCGACCCCGGCCAGAAACCGGTTGCCCTGATAGGTAAGGGAATAACCTTCGATTCGGGGGGTATATCGATAAAACCATCCGACAAGATGGAAGAGATGAAGGGGGATATGGCGGGAGGAGCTTCGGTTATCGGCGCCATCAGCGCCATCGCCCAACTCAAGCCGAAAATAAACGTCCTGGCGATCATCCCGGCCACGGAAAACCTGCCCGACGGTAACGCGATGAAGCCGGGAGACGTATTGACCGCCCTGGGCGGCAAGACGATAGAGATTATCTCCACCGACGCCGAAGGGCGGCTGGTGCTGGCCGACGCGCTGGGTTACGCTATCAGGGAAGGCGCCGGCTATATGATAGACGTGGCCACCCTGACCGGGGCCTGCGTGGTTGCCCTGGGCAAAATCTGCACGGGGGCTTTCAGCAACAACCAGGAGGCAGCCGACCGGCTCATCGCCGCCAGCAAAGAGGCGGGGGAGATGACCTGGCAGATGCCGATGTTCGACGAGTACGACGAACTGAACAAGAGCGAGGTGGCCGACATCAAGAACGTGGGGGGACGGTGGGGGGGCGCCATCACCGCCGCCAAGTTCCTGGCTGAATTTGCCGGCGATACGCCGTGGGTGCACCTGGATATCGCCGGTACCGGCCTGAGTGACCGGGAGAGCGGGCACCTGGTTAAAGGAGCTTCCGGAGCGCCGGTAATGACCCTGGTCAATTTCGTGCTGGGGCTGGCTGGAAAATAAGAAAAATACGGGGAGAGCTATGAATCAGCCGACAGGGCCGATATACCTCGATTATAACGCCACCACACCGGTAGACCCGGCGGTGAGAGACGCCATGCTTCCCTGCCTGGGGGAACTTTTCGGTAATCCGTCCAGCGGTTATCTTTACGGGCGGGCGGCTAAAGAAGCGGTCATACGGGCGCGCCAGCAGGTAGCCGCCTTTATCGGGGCGAGTCCGGAGGAAATCACCTTTACCAGCGGCGGCAGCGAGGCCGACAACCAGGCCATCATCGGCACGGCGCTGGCCAACACCGACCGGGGCCGGCATATCATCACGTCGCGCATCGAGCACCCGGCGGTGACCGTCACCTGCCGCTACCTTGAAGAAAAACTGGGCTTCCGGGTCAGTTATCTACCCGTCGACGGTTACGGGCTGGTAGACCCGGCAGACGTCCGGCGCGCTATCAGCGAGGAAACCGTCCTCATCACCATCATGCACGCCAATAACGAGGTGGGGACAATCGAGCCGATTGAGGAAATCGGGGAGGCAGCCAGGGAACGGGGGGTGCCGCTGCACACCGACGCCGCGCAGTCCTGCGGCAAAATAGAGATAGACGTGAACCGCCTGAAAGCAGACCTGCTGACCATCGCCGGGCACAAGCTGTACGCCCCGAAGGGAATCGGGGCGCTGTATATCAGGCGGGGCAGCCGGATAGACCCGTATATCCACGGGGCGGGACAGGAGAGCGGCCGGCGGGCGGGCACGGAGAACGTAGCCTACATGGTGGGGCTGGGAACGGCCTGCCGGATAGCCGGGGAAAGCCTGCCCGAGACCGGAAAAACATTGAGCCGCCTGAGAGACCGGCTGCAGGCGGGGCTGGAGGCGGGGCTGGGTAAAGACCGGGTGAGGCTTAACGGGCATCCGGAGAAACGGCTGCCCAATACCCTGAATATCAGCCTGCGGGGAGTGGCCGGAGAGGAACTGCTGAGCTCCATGCCGGAGATCGCCGCGTCCACCGGAGCCGCCTGCCACGCCGGCACCACCGATCCCTCCGGAGTACTCCTGGAAATGGGTCTGGAGAGGGAGACGGCGCTGGGAGCGCTGAGGCTGACGCTGGGGAGGTGGAGCACGGAGGCGGAAGTGGACCGGGCGGTGGCGCTTATCGTTGCGCGGGTGGGAGAGAGCGGGTGAGTGGCTGGCCGAAGGCTTCCATATTTGACATTCTCCCCGCCGCAAGCTAAAATGCCAGCGTGACGGGGTTTCTCCGGCCACAGGCCGGAGCTTTACCGGTGAGCCGCACCCTCATCACGGAATCAAACTCTGAAAGGGGATAATAGATGGCAATCAGCACCGCAGACAGATGGAGGCTGGCCCGGTACAACGCCTACCAGTGGCGCGTTGAACTGAGCCTGGTTAAAAAGATCGCCCTGATGGTGGGCATGGCCGCCGTGGTGGGACTGGCGGCACAGGTAAGAGTACCGCTGCCCTGGACCCCGATACCGATTACCGGGCAGACCTTTGCCGTACTGCTGGCGGGGATTGTACTCGGCCGGTGGTGGGGAGGCGCCAGTCTGGCTTTCTACGCTGGGGCCGGAGCGATGGGAATGCCCTGGTTCACCGGCTGGTCAGGCGGTATGGGCTACCTGGCAGGCCCGACCGGCGGCTACATTATCGGCTTCGTCCTGGCGGCATTATTCGTGGGGCACCTCAGCGACAGGTACGTCCAGACACGACGGTTCCTGCCCATGCTCGGCGTGATGCTGACGGCCAACTTCGCCCTGATATACATCCCGGGGCTGTTACAGCTTTATCTCTGGCTCAACCTGGTGCAGGGCGGCACGGTCAGCGTTTACGCAGTACTCGGCATGGGACTGCTGCCTTTCATCGCCGGCGATATCATCAAGGCAGTCGCGGCAGGCGGGGCGGCCTGGGGTCTGATGCCCAAGCAGTCCGGCGACAGGTGATTTTATAAACAACGTCTTGAAGTAAATTTTATAAACAACGTCTTGAAGTAAATGGTTAAAAACCGGAAGAGTTTA
>CBDUSH010000073.1:0-7929 GCA_965369965.1 uncultured bacterium
TCAGCCCTCACCCAACCCAAACAATTGCGGTAAAGAGGCTGCCGGTGAAGAGAACAAGAGGCTTAAACAATCGCCTTTAGACTCTTGACCGGCATGGCGGGCTCCCGGCCCCTGGCCCGGGTTCACCGATACCAAAGATTCAACCGGCAGGCAAACGGGCACCGGCCCCCTGAACCGGTAAGGAAGCTGAGATTATGAAGAAGGCGTTAGCGTACCTGGGTTTTATTATGGTGGTCATGGTAATGCTGGCGGCCGTATTCACCTATGTTACGCCTCATTTCGGCTGGAGGGTGGATGCCGTCCTGACCGAGAGCATGGCACCAAGACTCAAGGTTGGCTCGCTGGTGGTGACCGTTCCGGTGGCGCCGGATACCATCAAGGTTGGTGATGTCATCACTTTCCGGCCGACTTCGGGCGGTAGAGCCATGATAACTCATCGCGTTATCGGCATCGAACAAAATTCACCGCTCCGTTTCGAGACCATGGGTGATGCCAACGTCAAACCCGACCAGGGTACCGTGCATCAGCAAAACGTATTCGGTAAAGTTTATTTTAACATTCCTTCAGTCGGCTTCCTGACTGAATTCCTGAAAACACCGCTGGGATTTGTCTTCGGTATGGTCATACCGGGAATTGTCCTCATAACGCTGTATGTTGCCAGTATGCGGCGGGCGCTCAGCACCGGAGACATGAAGCAGGCACAAAGCGCGGTAGTTCAGAAATAATAAGTGACCTGCCGGAAAACAGGGCGCCAGCCAGGGCGGGTACAAAAAACAAGTAAGGGGCGCGGAGGAAGCGAGACGGATGATGCGGGCTGTCGAATACATAATCAGGCGGCTACTGATAATAACGGTGGCAGTGTCCCTCCTCGGTTTTTTACCGGCCAAAGTTCATGCGGACACCGTCCCGATTGACCTTGTACTGGGTGGCGAAGGCGCCGTAGCCTGGAATTTCACCAATGTCAAACCTTCCGATAGCGGTATCAAGATAGTCGAATTACACAATGCCGGCAGCGGGGACGGGTTGGTCACCGTCTGGATAAGCGACCTGGTCAGCGGTGAGGGCCTGAACCCGGAATCGGAAACGGGCAACACCGCGGAGCCTGGTGAGTTCACTGATTACCTGTTCCTTGACCTCATCGCGGAAGGTTTGACCAGTAACCTTAACTTTCCCGCCGCGATAGGTACCCTTCCTCAGAACAACGTCGGCCCGGATTACATCGATATAATCCCCCTGAAGGCCGGAGAGACTGTTTTTCTGCGCTGGGACTGGCGAATTCCGGCCCAGGCAGATAATGACCTGCAGGGAGATAACGTAACTTATACCATCAACTACCTGCTCCGCGAAATAAACATCACCGACGTATCCCCAAGCGTCAACGAGATTGGTTTATTCACGGAAAACGTTTCCGCCGAATCTTTAATCGGAAACGGGACCCTTACCATCGAGGAAAATACGATTGGCTTAACGTCAGGAGGAGACCCGGTCAGTGAAGTGTGGCTGGTCGAAGTGAATAGAGCGGCGGCGGCGCTGCCGAAAAACAGCGCCCTGGTTGCCCTCTACGATATCGGACCGGACGGAACCACCTTTAACCGGCCGGTAACGCTTACCCTCAGCTACGATGACCCGGATATACCGTATGGCACAAACGAAAACGACCTTTATTTCGCCCTGTGGAATGAAAACACCGGTCGGTGGAATAAGCTTGGCGGCGCGGTTGTCGACCCGGTCAATAACACGATTTCGGCACCGGTAAGCCACTTCAGCAAATATGCTGTTTTCGTTCCTCTCCCGGTGCCCTTATTCGATTCGCCAGCCAGGCCATTGCCGCCACCACCACCACCGCCAATACCACCGCCGCCGCCGCCGCTGCCGCCGATAGGGGAGCTGCCCCCGACGCCGGGCGGCCAGGTACCGGTGGCTACTGCCATCCTGGAAACGAGTATGTTAGGCGAGGAAAAGACGTATGAAATCAGTACCGGGGGGCTGGTGTTGGAGCCTTTATCACTGGCTGACCCTGGCGGGCTCTTTACTGTTGACCTGGATAGCGGCAGCCGGATAATTACCGGTGACGGCGCCGTGCCCGACAGGTTTGAATTAACCATAGTCGAAGAACCGGTTATTCCCGCTGATAAAATGGCCGTTATCGACGGCAAAATCGTACTTGATAACAGGGTATTGCTCAGTCCCATCTACCGGTTTACCAGTTATGTGAACGGCGCGGTCACCCCGGTCACTTACTTTGATCCCGCCGCCACGCTCACCGTCAGTTATGACACGGATAATCTGCCGGAAAATATCTTGACTCCGTTTGTTGCCTACTATACTGCGGAACAGGGTCTGATACCGATAGAGCAACCCCCCGGTTCGGCGTTTGAGATCGGCCGGGCAAAGGCGCAAATTGGTCACGCTTCATTATTTGTCGTCGCCGCCGAATTGCTGCCGCCGCCGCCTCCGCTGCCGGCCAGATTTGAAGTCGGTGACCTGCGTATCAGTGCCAGAGTGGCGCCGGGGCAACCGGTTATTATCAGCCTCAACGTAGCCAACGAGGGCGAGACTGGAGGCAGCTATGAACTGTATCTGAAGATAGATGGTATCGTCAGGATGATAAGGCGGGTAACGCTGTCTGCCATGGACAGTCAGACGATAAGTTTTGAAATATCGGATATCGCTGTCGGTGAGCACAAGATCAGCGTGGCCGGCTTAACCGGGCAATTTTCGGTAGTCAGCCGTATGCCGATACCGGTGTTGTCAACAGTCAACTGGTTAATCTTTGACCTGGGTATTGCCGCCGTGGTGGTTGCCGGGTTGCTGGCTTTATATCTGGTAAGGCGGCGAAGGCTGTAAGCGCAAAGCGGAGCCGCCGTGGAGCGGAATTACTAACCGGCGGAGTTGTCCTGGTGCCAGGCATCCGGCGCGTTCTCCGAACCATCGAGAAAATTGACATAATATACATCGTTGTAATAAACCCATGACTGAACCACCGGGAAGTCATGGCTGGCGTAGTAATCAAAAGAGAGTCCCGGCCGGTTATTAACGTTGCCGGTCCGGTCATCCCAGTAAGGGCCGCTGCTGGGGTCCAGGGCCAGCCACCGCCCGTCAGCGAACAACTCGACCCAGGCGTGCCCCGCTTCAACCTCACCGAACTTAACTTTCCCCAGAACAATCCTTACTTTTTCCGGGCTGATATCGAGAGCCCGAATCAACGAGGCCAGGGCGTGCGCCTGCTCTTCACAGTCGCTGACCGCCTGACCGCTAACCGGATTCCCCGGGTAATCGGCCGTTTCGGTTAGAAACTCGGCGGGGGCCAGCCATTGCTCGACTTTTCCCAGAAGACTTTGGTCCGGGACATAAATCCATTGGGCGGCTAAAGCGTAGGCTTCAGCGGGGCTGTTTGTCAGGGCGGCCAATTCCTGAATTGCCGGATCGTCCGGCGTCACGAAAGCCTGATAAGGCAACCTTTCACCGGCATTGCTTGAGCCGGGGTTGCCGTTTCGGGAAATTTTCCGGCCCTCTGCCGCGGCCGGGTCCGGGGTCTGGCCAATGCCGGCGCCTGACGGACGTGCCGATACCTCTATCGGTGATGAACCCTCATCGGCTTTGGCGTCATGGAGAATCAGGGGAGAAGTCAAGGCCGAAGATACCAGCAGCAAGGCGAACAGGAAAGAGAGGTGCCGCCTGGCTTTGTTCTGCATCCGGCTGATATTCATATCTTCAGGATAGAGCCGGGGTGCGAAACAACGACTAAATATTGGGGTGGATTATCTAAAGATTTCCTGAAGATTACGCCTGGAGATTACCCGGCGTGAAAATTTACGCGCATGGCAGGCACCGGATTGTCCGGCATTTTTCAGCCGGAAAGCCCGGTATTTCGGAGCGGTGCCCGGTTACCCGTGTTGACAATTTGGCTGGCTGGTGTATAATGAACCAAATACTGATTGATTTTGGTATCTTATCCGGTAACACTGAAATCTGGAGTCTAACCTGAGGCGGGGATATGATAAAAAAGAATTATCTCATCGGCCTGTTATTTATATCGCTGATGCTGCTTTCGGCCGGGGGAGGGGCTTTAATCGCCGGGGAAAGTACCATAGGCACGATATTCCTCGCCGCCGGCCTGGTCGTCCTGGCGCTTGATTTTTACCTCCTGAGAAGGTCTAAATCTCAATCGCCACCTTCACCTCCGGACAGTTAACCTGTCCGAGGCCTTCCCGTAAACTCATGTTTCCGGTACAAGTCACTTTGTGGCCCGGATTTAACGCCCGTCCGCCGTCTTCAATCGTTCCGGTTTTTCCACCCGATATTGCCGTCCGGCCGGCGCCGCGTTTCACGTCCCGTTAGGTTATCGGCCGGTTGTCTTCAGGCTCGGTATACCCAGCAGGCGCCTGGCTTCCTCCGGGGTGGCCGCCTCTCTGCCCAGATCAACCCCGATGCGGGCAATCCTGGCCACCGGCTCCGCGTTGCTCCTGGCCAGTACCCCTTTACGGTAATAGACATTGTCCTCAAAACCAACCCGCGCATGGCCCCCCAGGAGGATTGACTGGACGGCGGCGGGCGTTTCGCTGGCGGCCACACCCATCGTCATGAACATCGCTCCGGCGGGGAGTTGCTCCACGAGATGTATCAGGTTCTGTGGAGTAAAAGGGGTGGCATTCTGGGCGGTTCTTTGCATATCCAGCACAAGGTCAATCCAGCAGGGGTTGCCCAGGGGCACCTTTTCCAGCAGGTAGTCGATTTCGCCGATACCTCCCAGGCCGTAAACTTCAAATTCGGGTTTTATGCCGGCTTCGGCCATGGCCCTGGTCAGTTTCTCGTCAAAAGAGCGTGTCCAGGGAGTTATCATTTCCTCTTCGCCCCGCATGAAAACGACGACCCCGATGTCCACGCTGGCCATCTCCGGATTTGCCTCCAGGACCCGGAAGCCGTCCTCAACGCTGGCACCCGGTTCCCGACCCGGAGAAGTGCTGAAGTCGAGAATAATATCGCATCCCTTGTCCCGTATCCGGCGGCTGATTTCCCGAAACACCGCCGGGTCGGTAGTTGCCTTCCCTTCCCCGGAGCGGGCATGAATGTGCGCCAGAGAAGCGCCCTCGTTCCAGGAGCGATATACCTCTTCGGCAATCTCGTCGGGCTGAATCGGCAGGTTGGGATTAGCTTCCTTGGTCATGAAGCTGCCGCAAGGCGCCACGCAGATGATAAGCTTATCGGTTTTTATCATGGTCTCTCCCCGGGTAATTCCCCGTTTTCCCGGTAGCGGCATCGGCGCCGGATAACAACTTATGATTTCCCGGGAGCGGGCTGGTTAAGATTGTCGACGAGCTGGAGCATGTCCATGCTGTTACCTGACCCTTTATAGATATTCAAAGCGACAAACGTCTCGGTTTTCAGCACGTGGGGAATGGCGGAGACCACGCTTTCCATGAAATGGGCAAACTCTTTCGAAGACCGGGTGACCACCGTCGCCAGCAGTTCGTAGCGGCCGGTGACGTTAACCAGGTGACAGATATTGGGATTATCAGCCAGTTTTTCGGCCACTTCGTGCAGGTCTGCCAGGTGTACCTGCATCCCGATAATCCCCATGAAATCGAAGCCGAGCTTCTCAATATCGGGGGAGGCGGTAATTCGCATGATTCCATTGTCCACCAGCTTGGTAAACCGGTTCCGTATGGTGCCCTCGGTGATCGCCATCATTTTGGCCAGTTCCATGTAGGAGAGCCGGCCGTTTTTTTGGAGCGCCCGCATTATGTCCTGGTCTAGCTTATCTAATTTCATAATAAAATATTCCTGTTTCCTGTCTGATTCTATGATAATCCGGCATAGTACTTAAATAATCCCATTTTTTTACAGGGTTTTCAACAGGGTGAATAAAAAGTTTCAATCTAATCGCTATTACTCTACGAATATCGAAGGATTTTACCCCTTCCGTAGCTTGACAACCTGCGATAAAATCAGTAATATATTAATGATACTACGATAAAATTATATATATGTCAAGGGGAAGCGGCCGTTTTTTTCCGGTATATGTTAATCAACTGCTTCATCCGGGTTAAAAACGGGTCATTACCGGACCGGGAAAGGTAAAAGTGAGCGCCATGACCAAAGTAAAGTATATCGATAACCTGGCCGATATTCCCCAGCTTTCTCCCCGGGAACTGAGTCAACTCTCCCGGGTCACCCGGAAATTCCCCTTCGGCGCCAACAGCTATTACCTGGGACTGATAAACTGGGCGGATGAAAACGACCCGATAAAAAGAATGGTCATACCGACTCCGGAGGAACTCGAAGATGAGGCGTGGGGGGTGGTTGACCCTTCCCGGGAAGCGGCCAACACGGTAGCTCCCGGACTGCAGCACAAGTACCCGGATACCGCCCTTTTCCTGCTGAGCGATTTATGCGGCGGGCGCTGCCGGTACTGTTTCCGCAAGCGGCTCTTCATGCCCCACCGGGAGCATGAAATCTTAAAAGACTATCATCCCGCGGTGGCCTATATCAAGGCCCATCCTGAAGTCAACAACGTGCTCCTCACCGGCGGCGATCCCCTCCGGCTGTCTACCGCCGGCCTGCGGGAAATCATCTCCGCGCTGCGAGAGATTGACCACGTTCAGATAATAAGAATCGGCACCAAAATGCCGGTCTTCAATCCTTTTCGGGTCATCGATGACCCGGCGCTGGCCGAAATGATAAAGGAATTCAGCACCCCGGAAAAACGGCTCTATTTCATGCTTCACTTCTGCCATCCCAACGAGATAACCAAAGAGGCGATCGCCGCGGTGGATATTCTCATTACCAGCGGCGCCATTCTCTGCAACCAGAACCCGTTACTGCGCGGGGTGAACGACCGCCCGGAAGTATTGGCCGAACTCTACAAAAAGCTTTCTTTTATCGGCGTCTCTCCGTACTATACCTTTCAGACCCGGCCGGCCATCGGCAATACTCCTTACGCGGTGCCCCTGGTGAGAGCCTACCAGGTCTTCCAGGAAGCCAAAAAGAACCTCTCCGGCACCGCCAAGAGGGCAACTTTCGTCATGTCCCACGCCCTCGGCAAGATAGAAGTGGTCGGGCTGGACCACATGAACATCTATATGAGGTACCACCGGGCGCCCAACCCGGCGGACACCGGCGAATTTATCGTCGCCCGGAGAAACGACGACGGGTACTGGCTGGACGATTTCGTCATTGACACCGTGTCTTTCGCGGGCATCAATAATGTCCTTGCCGGCAGTCTCGCCGGAACGGTGGACAGCCGGATAAAAGTGCCGGTGCATTACCGCTGACCCGGTTTTTTGTATCCGGTGTTCGGGCGCGGGATTCGTGGTGTCCGGTTTTTTGTATCCGGTGTCCGGCTGTTTTCAGCGCCTTAGCGGCCCATCCAGCCGCCGTCCACGTTTATGACGGCGCCGTGCAGATAGTCGGACGCCGCCGAGGCCAGAAAGACGACTATCCCCTGCAGGTCGGCCGGGTCTCCCCAGCGGCCGGCCGGGATTCGGTCCATGATTGTTTTGTTGCGTACCGGGTCGTTGCGGATAGCCTCGGTCACCCGGGTGGCGATATAGCCCGGAGCGATGGCGTTTACGTTCACGTTATGCGCCGCCCACTCGTTAGCCAGCGCCTTGGTGAGTTGCCCGATACCCCCCTTGCTGGCGGCATAGCTCGGCACCAGAATACCCCCCTGGAAAGTCAGCAGCGAGGCGATAAAGATCACCTTGCCCGCCCCGCGGGAGACCATCTCCTTGCCGATCTCGCGGGTGAGGACGAAGTGGGAACTCAGGTTAATCTCCAGTATCCTGTCCCAGTATTCGTCGGAGTGCTCGGCGGCCGGCTGGCGCAGGACGGTTCCGGCGTTGTTAACCAGGATATCGATAACCGGGTTTTCCGCCTTCACCCGGCCGATGAAGTCATATAAATCTTTACGGTCGGAGAAGTCGCAGC
>CBDUSH010000074.1:0-7865 GCA_965369965.1 uncultured bacterium
CGAGCCTGTATCGATGAGCTTTCCGGTGGGGACGTAGAGGAGATTGCCGACGTTATATTCAACGCCTACAAAAACGGCAAGCAGATATTCGTGCTGGGCAACGGGGGCAGCGCCACTACCGCCTGCCACTTCGCCCGCGACCTCCAGATAGGCACCGCCGCGGAAGGTAAGCCCCGTATCCGGACGGTCAGCCTGACCGACAGCGTGGCCCTGGTCACCTCCCTGGCCAACGATAGCGACTACAGCCTCATCTTTAAGGAGCAGCTCATCGGCCAACTGAACGAGGGGGATGTCGCCATCGGCATCACCGGCTCGGGGAATTCGGCCAACATACTCAAGGCAATGGAATTCGCCCGCTGCCAGGGAGCGATAATTATCGGCTTCATCGGCTTTGGCGGCGGCAAGCTTCAGGAACTCACCCACAAGAGCGTGGTGCTTTCCAGCCGGGATTATGGACCGGTAGAGGATATACACCTGGTGCTCACCCACCTTATCACCTATCTGGTCAGGGACAGAATTGCCAGTGACTAACCGCGCCGTTTTCCTGGACAGAGACGGGACAATGGCCAGAGACGTTAACTATTGCTCCCGACCGGAAGACTTCGAGCTTTTCCCGGGTACGGCGCGGGCGGTGAAACGATTTCGCGAGCTTGGTTTCAAGGTCATCGTAATCACCAACCAGTCGGGAATTGGGCGGGGCTATTTCAGCGAAAAAACCCTGGCTGAAATCCACGACAAGATGGAGAAATCACTGGCTGAAGAAGGCACCGGCGTGGACGGTATTTATTACTGCCCCCACCACCCGGACGACAAGTGCGACTGCCGCAAACCCAGGCTCGGGATGATACTCCGCGCCGTCCGGGACCACGATATCGACCTGGGGCAGTCTTTCGTTATCGGCGACCTTACCTTTGACATCGGGCTGGGGCAGGCGGCGGATACCCGGACGATACTTGTCGGGGTTTCTCCTTCCGATGAAGCTATCGCTCTGGAGCCGGATGCGGTGGTGGCTGACCTGACGGCGGCCGTCCAGGCTATCTTGAGGTGGGAGGAGTGAAAATAGCTTTCCTGGTGCCTAATTTCTCCAAGATCGACGGCGGGGCCAGAGTGGCCGAGGTCCACGCCCGCGAGCTGGCCGATGCCGGGAACGAGGTGAGCATTTTCGCCCTGAACGCGGATATCCAGCCGATAAATGCTACTCTCCACGTAATGGGTATGCCCAAGAACCTTTTCCGGCGGCGTGTTTACCGGCTTATCTTCCCGCTGGATATAATAAAGACCCTCAAGTGGCTGCCCAGACTCAAAGAATTTGACATGACTATCGCCTATTATTATCCGTTAACGTGGCTGTCCTACCTGGCGAAAAAGTTTTACGGCGTAAAATACACTTTCTGGTACGTGGGCATTTCCGAACCGCAACTTTTTGGCCGCTTCCATGAACGCGTCTTTATCCGGATGCACCGGTTCCTCACCCGCTGCACCACCAAAAACGCCGACCATGCCGCCGCCATCAGCCGGTACAGCCTGCGGGAAATGAAACAGAACACCGGACTGGATGGCGAGGTCGTTTACAGCAAGGTTGACACCAGAAAATTCCGTCCCGGCATAGACGGCTCTGAAATCAGGCAGGAATACGGCCTGGGCGATAGCCCCGTCATCTTTTACATCGGCGCCTTGCATCCCGGCAAGGGAGTCCATCTTCTCATTCAGGCCTTCAAGACAGTCCTTAAGGAAATGCCCGAAGCAAGGCTGGTTATCGGCGGACGTCCCGACCATAATCATTATGTTCGGGAGCTGGAAAGAGATGCTGACGAGGCGGTGATATTCACCGGTTTTATTTCCGATGAATTACTGCCGCTTTTCTACGGTATGTGCGATGTCTACGCCACTGCTTCCCTGCAGGAAAATTTCAACCTGCCCCTGGTGGAAGCGCAGACGTGCGGCAAGCCGGTAGTTGCCTTCGACCTCGGCTCCCATCCGGAGTTAATAAATGAAAACGGAATACTGGTCGAAGCCGGGAATACCGCCGAGTTGGCCCGGGCAATAATCAGTATATGCAATCGGAAATCCGGATAATATGAAAATATGCCTGATTTCCAACCTGTATCCGCCGAATATACTGGGCGGCGCCGAAATCTACGTTCAGCGTATTGCCCGGGAGATGGCTCATGACAACGAGGTTACCGTCATCACCCAGCGGCCGTTCTCCGGCACGGCTTCACTTCGCGCCGAAGCGGAGATTGAGGACGGGGTAAAGGTATACCGTTTCTATCCGTTGAATGTCTATTTTACCGGCCATTCCAGCCGGGCGCCGCAATGGAAAACGCCATTCTGGCACCTGTTCAATCTCTGGAATCCTCACCCATACCAGGTAATCAGGGGTATTTTAAAGAAAGAAAAACCGGATATCGTCCACAGTCATATCACCGGGGGCTTTTCCCTTTCCGTTTATTCAGCGATAAAAGCGTTCGGCTGTCCCCATATCCACACCTGTCACGGCTACGCCCTGCTCAGCCCGTGGGCGGCACTGATGCGCCGGGGTAAAACAATCTCCCGTTTTAATTTCCAGGACCGGCAGTTTATGAAAATCACCCGCTATTTCTCCAAATCGACGGCGGTGGTATCCGCCCCGTCCCGGTTCGTGCTCGATATGCACCTGGATAACGGCTTTTTCCCCGACTCAAAATCAATCAAGATACCGGTAGGCATCGAGTTAAACAATGAGGAGAGCAAGGAAAAAGATTACCGGACGATAGACATTCTCTATACCGGGGCTCTGATTGAGACTAAAGGCGCCCAGACCCTGATTGACGGTTTCCGGCAACTGGCTAACCGCAATATCCGCCTCCACATCGTCGGCCGGGGTTACTATGAGAAAGAATTACGGCTCCGGGCCGGCGATGACAACCGCATTATCTTCCACGGGTATGTCACCAGTGAGCAACTCGGCGAGCTGCAGCAGAGGGCTAACGTGGCGGTTATCCCTTCCCTGTTTCTGGAGAACGCGCCGTCGGTCATACTGGAAAGTTTCCGGACGGGGACGCCGGTTATCGGCAGCCGTATCGGCGGCATACCGGAATTCGTAGAGGACGGTTACAACGGCCGGCTCTTCGCCCCGGGAGACAGCGCGGCGTTGAAAGATATCCTGGAGAGCCTGGTAAATAATCCCGCCGAATTGAAAAAACTCGGCAATGGCGCGACCAAATCCTTGAAGAAACATGATATAAATGAGCATATTAAACAACTTGTCGAACTGTACCGGGAAGTATCACAAACTGCCTGAAGGAGGCGAGGTGAATAACTTTAAGACCCTCTTTGTGTATCCCAATTCCGGCACGCCGTTTTCATTTCATACCGGTATCCGGATACTCTCCGCGGTACTAAAGCGGAACGGGGTCTCTACCGCTTTACTTCACCTGCATGAAGAACTTGGTGTCCCCGATGACACCGAGACAATAAACTCCCGGGTAAAAGAATACGCTCCCGACCTCATCGGCTTCACGGCGACAACTTTC
The DNA here is from genome assembly GCA_965369965.1 of uncultured bacterium. GTDB lineage: Bacteria > Chloroflexota > Dehalococcoidia > Dehalococcoidales > RBG-16-60-22 > JACZSH01. The sequence goes on from CBDUSH010000074.1 coordinate 3,516, forward strand.
GAATATAACACCGCCAACAAAATTGCCGGTGACCTGAAAAAAGCATTTCCGGAGGTTCCAGTAATCCTCGGCGGTATTCATGCCACCATAAAGCCGGACGACCTTGAGTCATCCAACTTTGACGGCTTCTGTATCGGAGAAGGTGAAAACGCGCTGACAGAACTGGTAAATAACATGATAAGCGGGAAGGATTACACCCGAACCGGCTCTTTCCGGTTCAAGACCGCTGACGGGATAACGCGCAATCCGATGCTGCCGGTGGTGGAGAACCTTGATGATCTGCCGTTCTATGACATGGAAATCATGGACACCAAAACATTACTGCAAAAGAGGAATAACTGGCTCAACATAGGATTTTCCCGGGGCTGTCCCTATAACTGTTCATTCTGCATCAACAGCCTGCTGAAAAAGATAACCTGCCCGGATGGCAATATGAAAAATTACCTGCGCAAGAACTCCGTTGACCGGGCAATACAGGAACTTGAGGATATCATCGGAAAATACGGCAAATACATCACTGTGTTCAACTTTGATGACGACCTCCTGATGCTTTATAAGGACTGGATGATAGAATTTACCGGGAAGTACGAGGAGAGAATTCACCGGAAGTACGGCATTACCTACGCCATTAACGCCAGAGTGGAAACCATGGACGCGGACGTGGTCAGGGCGATGGCCCAAAGCGGCTGCCGGGAGATAAGAATCGGTTTTGAAACGGGCAGTTATGATTTGAGGAAAAAGATACTGAATAAAGCCATCACCGACGAACAACTCCTCAACGCGTTCAGTCTGTGCGACCGGTACGGCATAAAGACCAACGCTTTTTCCATGATCGGCATTCCCGGGGAAACGCCGGAAACAATCAGCACGACTTTTCGTTTGCTGTCAAAATTGAAGCCATACCTGATAAGGCTGACCTTCCTCCACCCGATTATCTACACCGAGATATATGATTACTGCGAGCGGCACAACCTGTTCAAGAGTAACAGCTTGATGACCAATCAGTTTACCGAGTCACCACTCAAGCTGGAACATTTAACTGATGAGGAACTGCTGAGATACCGGCTTCTTTTCCCATGGTACCTGAACACATACCTTCCGGTAGAAGCCGCCGGATACACACAATTGATTCAACAGTTTGAAAGCCTGGACTACGCGGCACTCAGCCAGCCGCCCATTCTTCAGAAAATAATCAGTCTGGATAAAGAGATAAGTGAGGAACTGGCCGGAAAAAACCTTCCCCACTACCGGTATTTCCAGAACAACCTTTACTACTTTCAACTTAATGGTAAATAGACTACGATAGTTGTTAAGGATAACGACCCGGCGCTTTAGCGGCGTCGACCGAAGGAAAGGGGTTAACTGAGATAGGCCATGTCTGTAACCGTTATCGGTGACGCTTTTATCGATATTATCCTGCCGGTGCCCAATATCGAACCGGGCGGGACCTACCACCACGCCATTCACACCTTCTGCGGCGGCTCCGCCACCACGGCGATCAATATCACCCGGCTGGGGGAGAAAGCGAGCTTCCTGGGGCGGGTGGGCGACGATGCCATGGGTAAATATTTCCGGGAGAACCTGAAAGAAAACAAGGTGAAGGACATGACCATCACCGATAGCGACCGCCGCACCGGCCTCTGTGTGGCCATGACTTACCCGGATGGCGAGCGGAGCATGGTCGCCGACCGGGGCGCCAACGATTCTTTGTGCGCGCAGGACATTGGCGACCGGATAAATGCCATTGCCCGGTCCGGGATGGTTTACCTTTCCGGCTACTCCCTGGCCCGGATGGATACGGAGGAAACCCTGACGGTGCTGAAACGCTGCCGGGAGCGCGGCGGCGAACTATGGTTCAACCCGGGGGCGCCGAATATGGTTACCGCGTCTCTCAACCGGACTATTTACCAGTTTTTCGACGCCGTAATCATGAATTTTGACGAAGCCAGGAACTTCGCCGGGACGGACAACCTCCCTGAGATGGCGGCGGCGCTGGAACCGGTTGCCCGTTTAATCGTCATTACCACGGGCCGGGAAGGTTGCCTCATCATCCGGGCCGGTCAGCGCGTCGCGATAGGGACTAGAGCAGTGCCCGGCGTCCGTGATACGACCGGCGCCGGGGATGCCTTCTCCGCCGGATTCATGGTCGGCCGGCTGCGCCATCTGCCGGATACCGAGTGTGCCCGCCTGGCTAACCGGACGGCAGCCCTTTTCCTCAAGGAGAAAGAGAGATTAAGCCGGTGAAACCAGTAGTTACCGTCTTCATGGACGGACTGAAAGCGGACAGCCTGGAATATATGCCTTTTATCAGTTCACTGGGTCACCGGAGGCGGCTGAGAACCCAGCTCGGCTATTCCCAATCCCTCCCACGCCTCGATGTACAGCGGGGTCTATCCCAATAAACACCATAACTGGTTCGTCTGGAGATATGCCCCGGATACCTCTCCCTTCAGGTGGTTGCGGGGAATCGGCCGTTTCCCCCACAACATCTACACCAAATACGCTTTTTACCGGACGACCACCGCCCTGCTGACGCGGAGCAATACCGCTTTCTGCGATGTGCCTTTCCTGTGGTGGCTGCCGATGTCAGCCTGGAATAATTTCGATGTTAACGAAAAGGTGTTCTGGAGCGAACCGGGCTTCCTGGCCGATTACCCGACCACATTCGATGTTCTTCGCGCCCACCAGGTTCCGTATGAAGTTATCGGCATGGTGAAAGGGCAGACCCACCGGGCGCTGGGCTGGATTGAGGCACGCTCTTTTTCCGATATCAAGCCCTGGACTTACCTCTTTATCGGCGATATCGACGGGTATTCACATCACCACGGCCCGGACTCGGTGGAGACCCGGCAGCGGCTGGGAGAAATCGACCGGGTGCTGGAGCAGAAGTACCGGCTTTTTGAGAGAACGCTCGGAGATTTTTATTTCATGCTGTATTCCGACCACGGCCATAAGGCGGTAGAGGAAGGTATCAACCTGGCCGGATATTTCGCCGGCCGGGGTAAGGATATTAACGACTACATCCATATCATAGACATCAACTTCGCCCGTTTCTGGTTCAGGAACGAAGCCGAGGCCGAGGCGGTCACCGAAATATTGTCCGGCCTGGGAAAGGGCTTTATTCTGACCGAAGAGCACCTGCGGAAATACCGGGTTGATATGCCCGATAACCGGTACGGCGACCTCATTTACTACCTTGATGTTCCCTGCGCGTTTACCCACGGGCTGGTTTCGGTACTGGGTAAAACACGCGGGCAAATGTCGGTTTCCATACACGGCTACCTGCCCGACTATCCCGATATGGACGGCGTCTTCGTTTCCAACCGGAGCCTGGCCGGTGATTCCCACCTGGAACTGGTCGATATCATGCCGTCGATTTTGGACGTCCTCGACCTGCCGATACCGGGCCACGTTGAAGGCAAAAGTGTCTGGAGCGACCCGTAATGGGAAAATACACCGAGCATGATGACGCCGCCGCAGAAGCCGCCGTTGACGATATTTTGACTGACATTACCGGGCGTCTGGTGTCCGGTTTCCACCCCCGGTCAATCATCCTGGCGGGGAGTTTAGGGCGGGGTGAAGCGACCATTATCAACCACGGCGGAAGTTTGAATTTCCTGAGCGACTGCGAAATCGTGCTGGCAGGCAACCGGTATTTCAGCAGTCGGCGGATAGAGGAGACGCTGGGTTCCGCCCTGACCGAAGGAAACAAGCCGCAGTTCGTCATCCGCAGCAGTATCGTCCTGCCGGTCTATCCGTTACTGCCACTCTCTTCTGTGCTGTGGAAGCCAAATATCTGGAACTACGACTTGAAATACGGCACCCGGAATCTCTACGGGGTGGACTATCTGGCGAAAATGCCTGGCTTCGACCCCCGGCAGATACCTGCCTGAGAGGGCATCAGGTTAATATTTAACCGTCTTGCCGAGGCATTAAGGTATTTCCCCGGGGGCGCCAGCGCCGCCACCCCGGAACAGGAGCCGACAACCGCGTTCTGGGTGACTAAAATTATCCTTGCCTGCCAGGACGCCCTGCTGATTGGCGACGGTAAATACGACGTTTCCTGCCGGGTCAGAAACCGCCTCTTCCAGGAAATGGCTGGCCGGAACTTTAAAGAACTTATTGCCGAACTACCCGGTTTTACCGCTCTGGCGGCGAAAGCAACCGCCTACAAGCTAAACAGAGAAGTTTACTGGACGAACGTGAGAGAACTCCGGTTTGACACCGCGGAAATATGCCGCCCGGTGCTCGGGTACCTGCTGCGGAAACACATGAATACCGACTTTGACCGTTACATGGAGCTAAAAAGTGAGTATTTGAGGCACCCGGCGGTGCGGTCAATGATGGCCA
>CBDUSH010000075.1:0-7823 GCA_965369965.1 uncultured bacterium
TCCCGGAAGGTAGCTCTTACGGCCGGGCACGGCGGCTGAAGCAGGCAGTCACCCGGCGCTTATTTCCCTGGCGAGCCGCCACCGTAATGGTGCTGGACGAACGAGATCAACCGGTGAAGGACGCCCTGATTTCAGTGGTGGGGCTGGGTACTTTCCGGGCTAACAAACAGGGCATCGTCAAACTGCATATACCGTGTGATTTCTGGTATGCGCTCATTATCAAATTCGACGGCCACGAGCGAACCCTTTTCGTGGAGAAGGTAACGCCGTCCGGGAAATATATCTACCGGCCGGGAGAAGAGCATCTCCAGTCCAGCAGTCCCCTCTAAGCGCTGCCCCGGTTTTTACCCCTGGTGAGCAACGCCGGGGCCGTCCGGTTTAAAATATCGGCGATGGCCTTGACCAGCAATTCATTTTCTGCCTCGGTACGCGAAGCGATCCTGAGATAGCGGTCGGCTTGCGGCATCGATTTCCCGGCACAGTGCTTGATAAGTATATTATGATCAATGAAAAGTCTTCTGCAGAACTCCGGGCCGCTCATGGCGTTATCAGGGAGGCGGCAGAGGACAAAGTTAGCCTCCGTCCGATGGGCCACCAGTCCGGGGATGGCTCCCAGACGGCGTTGGAGGGCATCACAAATCATCCGGACGCGCCGGCAACTGGAAACGAACTGCGGCTGATAGCGCGGCGCCAGCCGGAGGAACATCTCGGCAAAGCTATTAATGTTCCAAATGGAAATTTCTTCACGAACCGCGGCGGCAAACTGGGCGTTATCCGTCAGCAGATAACCCAGGCGCAGCCCGCCGGCGCCACAACATTTACCCAGGCTTTTGACTATCGCCAGATTCGGGTACCGCTCTATCTCCGTCATCATGGTGGCTGCCTGGGGATCCCGGGTAAAGTCGATAAAAGATTCGTCAACGATGAGCCGGATATTATGGCCGGCCAGTTGCTCGACGAGGCGTAGAAGGTCTTCCCTGGGCACGGAGAGAGCGGTCGGGTTGTTGGGACTGACGACGACGGCGACATCAGCCCCGCCCGCAACGGCCTCCCTGACGAATGAATCCACGTCCAACTGGAAGTGAGGCGGCACAAGAGCCGATTCGATGACGGTCTCTTTCGGCGCGGCGTTAACCCATTCATTGAATGACGGTACGGGCACTATTACCCGTTTGCCGAGACGCCGGCTGATGACTTTTATCAGTTCGGAGACACCGTTACCGACGACAATCCTGGCTGACGGCTGGTCAATCAGCGCTCCCATCAGTGCCGCCAGGACACCCTGGCCGCTGGGGTAATTGAGTACCAGTTCACGCAGATGCCCGGCGATTTCATCGAGCAGAGCCTGGGGCGGAAAATAGAGGTTATAGAGGAGAGCGTGATCAACGAAGTCATAACGCCAGTAATCGCCGTGGAGCTTTGAGATATGATCGTAGCGCTGTCTCTGGCTGGCAAAGAGGTAGTTGGCCGCATCCAGGTCATCCAGACAATCAATCTCAATCCACTTGATGTCATCACAGGGAACCGCGGTCATGGCCAGCCGGTACTGAGTGCACAGTTCGTGCAGGACTGTTTCATAGTATTCATTGACGTTACCGGCACTGATGGCGGCATTAAGGCGGGGCAGGAAATTGTTCCGCAGGAACTCTCCGGAGAAACGATATATATTGACCGTTTTGAAGGTATCCCGGTACTCAAAATCAGGCCCCTGGTGCTTGGATTCTATCAGGGCTTCGATAATTCCGCCATCACCCAGGCTGACTACGGTACCCGACATCCCGGGTTGATGGCGTACTACCGCCGCCTGGTTGCCACCCTTGATGCCCAGCAAACGGTCAATCAACTCCGGCTCGAAGAAGACATCAGCCTCAATAAGAAGTATATCTTCGTTAAGGTGTTCGCGGGCAAGCCACAGGGAATAAATATTGTTGGTGGTGGCATAGCGTTCCGATGCCACGTAGGTGATATCCATGCCCTGGAACCGAAAACCCACCTGCTCGACAATCTTTTCTCTGAGGTGGCCGACGACGATAACCGTCTGGCTGATACCGGCGTCGGCCAGGTGCGTCAGGGTGTTGATCAGTATCGGCACTCCGTTCACCGGGGCGAGACATTTGGGGCTCAGGTCGGTGAAGGGGCGCAGACGATTACCGACACCGGCGGCCAGGATGACGGCCTTACGCACGATGGGGTAAGGCCAGGGGTAGGCTTCCCGGTCAAAAACGGCTTCTCTGTTTACCTGCATAGGTCACTCCAGTTGCTTCGGCCACTCGCCGGTGCGGGAGGGCGTATCACAAATATCAAGCGCCAACCTGACATTTCGGACAACGAGGATAAATGATGTTTAGCAGAAATCAGGCTGCTAAATTGGGCACTGGCAGTAAGGCTTTATCCGCCGGTCACTGTCCAGTGTAAAGGCGGGCTCTCATATCGGCACCATTGTTACGCCAATTCTAAATTGCCATCGACTCATGGTGTCCCCATACTACGATAATGTGGTATTTTTGTCAAGGTATCACCCGGTAGAATATACTCACGATTTAACATATACCGAAGGTCCTTTTAGCGTTATTTTGAGGGTAATCAGACCCCAAAAGCCCTTATTTTATAAATATTTACCGCCCTCTTTAAGGGACGCCAAAACCCGGTTTCCCTGCCGTCCCGGAGGGTGATTTCTTTTAAACAGGCGGCGGGCGGTGCTATACTATGGCATCAACTGCGAAATCAGCCCCGGAGGTAGCCCATGAAACGAAAAATCGGCATGGTGCATGCCATCGCCACCCATGTCAGGTTGTTTAATGATCTGGTTTCCCAAATATTACCGGGCGTAGACGTCGTCCATTTCGTAGACGAAGGCCTGCCTTTTTTAGCCAGCGAAAAAGGCCGTGAGCGCGTGGTTAGGCGACTGCGACTGCTGGCCTCTTTTGCCGAGGAATCCGGCGCCGAGGCGGTGCTGATTTCCTGCACCGCTTTCGGCCGGCTGGTCGATGAGGTGGAAGCTGAGGTAAACGTTCCGGTACTCTCCGTCCTTGAAATAATAGTCGACCGGGCGATAGAACTCGGTGACCGCATCGGTGTCCTGGGAACTCACCCCGGCACGGTGGAATCCGCCGCGCGGCTGATACGGGAACAAGCCGCCCTTGATGGGAAAGAGGTGGAGGTAACGGCGCGGCTCTGCGCGGGGGCTTTTGAGGCGCTCCGGCGCGAAGACTGGGCCAGTCACGACAGCCTCGTCCGGCAACATCTCAAGGAAATTATGGAGGGGGTGCAAGTGGTCGTCATCCCTCAGCCCTCCATAGAAAGGGTGCTGAACCAGGTCCCCGAATCCGAGCGCCCGGTACCCATCCTGACCGGCAGCCGGCTGGCGATTGAGCGCCTGAAAGAAAAACTGGGCTAGACCGGCCATCCCGAATCGAATCCGTTTTTAGACCCGGCCCGCGGACGACGTCCTGCCAGGAACGATACGAGCAGTAGTGCGTGTTCCGTTGTCAGGACAGTGTCTTGCGTATCCGGGATGACGCTACGATTAGAGTGAATACTCCCATTGCCGCCAGAATGACAGTATCCTGCCAGAGGTATTCCATACCTATTCCCTTGACAACAATGCCACGTACGATGCGCAAGTAGTAGGTTAGTGGCAATATCGCTGAGATCCATTGGGCCAGTTTTGGCATGGACTCGATCGGAAAAATGAACCCGCTGAGCAGGATGCTGGGCAGCAATATCATAAAACTGGCTTGCATAGCCTGAAACTGAGTACGGGATATGGTGGAGATGAAAAGGCCGATACCCAGGGAGAACATGAGGAAGAGGGAGGTCAACGCCAAAAGCAGCAGCACATTACCCCGAATCGGCATGCTGAATACCACTACCGCCGTGGTCAGAACCAGAATTACCTGAACGTAGGCAATGATAATATAAGGGATGAGCTTACCCGCGATCAGTTCACCCCGCTGCAGGGGAGTAACGTTGAGCTGTTCGATGGTGCCGTTCTCCCGTTCGCGGACAATGGCGAAAGCAGTAAGCAGCACCGTGAGCATCTGAAGAATCAGTCCCACTATACCAGGAAGGTAGAAGATTGAGCTCTGCATAGCCGGGTTGTACCAAACCCGCGGTTGGAGCGAGACAGGTACCACTACTTCACTTAACCGGGCTTTACTCATCAGTTCAGCGCCTTTCGCCTGCACGATTAGACTGGCATTGGCTAGCGCCTGTATGCCTGCGGTAGGTTCGGAGCCATCGGTAAAAAATTGTACCGGGGCTGTCTCTCCCCGGTACAAGTGACGGGAGTATTCAGGAGGTATCACCAGGGCTACCTTGGCTTCGCCTGATTCGATACGTTCGGTAATATCATCATAGTCAGCGGCATAGAAGTTAACCGAGAAGAATTCCGTCTGGCGAAAGCTCTCAATGAGTTCGCGGCTTTCCGCGGTTTTGCTGGCGTCCCAGATCACCATCGAGACATCTTCAATGTCGGTGCCCAGAGCGTAGCCAAAGACGCTCATCTGAATTATGGGTATGCCTATAACCATTGCCAAAGTACGCCGGTCACGGCTGAGCTGGATAAACTCTTTCACCATGATGCTGAAAATCCGCTGCCACATAATCGGCCTCCTGCTACCTTCTCTGACCGGCCAGAGATAATTCCTGCTCTTCGACCAGGGAAATAAAGACGTCTTCCATGGTGAAGGGTATGTGGTTGATGCCGTGGACGGTGACACCGCCGTTTTCCAGAATATGCCTGATTTCCGGAGCGGCGGTTTCAGCTTTATCGACCATGACGTGGATGGCGCTCCCGAAGAGGCTTACCTGCCGGTAGCCTTCGTCGGCGCTGAGCAGTTCCAGCGCCCGGGCAAAGTCGGCGCTGAATATCTCGACGAGTTCGCCCGATACCCGTTTGGTTTTCAGCCGGAAAGGGCTCTCCAGGGCGATTAACCGACCCTGGTACATCAACCCCAGCCGGTGGCAGTGTTCGGCTTCGTCCATATAATGAGTGGTAATGAAGACGGCGGTACCCCTCGCCGAGAGCTCCAGTATCAACTCCCAGAATGAACGGCGGGAAAGCGGGTCAACGCCGGCGGTAGGTTCATCCAGGAAAACAACCTCCGGGCCGTGAATGATGGTGCAGCCGAGGGCAAGGCGCTGTTTCCAGCCTCCTGAGAGCTCACGGGTCATTGTCTTTTCCATGCCGCGAAGCCCGGCCATATCCAAAACCCACTTCTTTCTTTCTCCCAATAATGACCGGGACAGGCCGTACAGACCGCCGTATAAGTTTATGTTCTCTTCAACCGTGAGGTCAGCAAAGAGGGAAAACTTCTGCGACATGTAGCCCATTTTAGATTGGGCGGCGCCGGCTTCTTTTGACATATCCTGGCCCAACACCCAGGCATTTCCAGAAGTTGGCGACAGAAGCCCGGTTATCATGCGGATAGTGGTTGTTTTCCCGGAGCCGTTCGGCCCCAGCAAGCCAAAGATTTCGCCGCGCTTGACTTCAAAATCGATACCGCCTACAGCCGTAAAGTCTCCGAATTTCCGGGTCAGGTTGGCTACCTCCACCGCCGTTTCAGTCACGCTACGCCGCGCGATGACACCGCCCGGGGAAGCTACCGGCAGCCGGTGACCGGCCGATTCTATCCTCTGACCGGCCAGCCGGTTGACGAAAAAGTCTTCCAGCGAGGGAGCAATGTCCCGCATGCTTTTTATTTTGATCGACTGTTTCTCAAGCAGTTCCTTTATCTCCGTGCCGCGCCGTGCGGTACCGTCTGTCAGCACGTGGATGGTGTCACCGAAGACCTGGGGGTCGGTGGGAAAAGGCATTTCCTTCAGGGCCGATAATGCCTCACCGAGCGGGTCGGCTCTGATTTCGAGCAGTTTACCGGCCAGCTCTTTTTTCAGATTGACCGGGGAATCACAGGCGATAATTTCCCCCTGGTGCATGAGGGCAACGCGGTCGAACCTTTCCGCTTCGTCCAGGTACGGGGTTGAGACCAGCACCGTGATACCCCGGGCTAAAAACCCGGTGATTATGCGCCAGAAATCACGCCGTGAGACTGGGTCGACGCCGGTGGTCGGCTCGTCAAGAAAAATGACTTCCGGTTCGTGTATCAGGCTGCAGGCCAGTGAAAGTTTTTTCTGCATGCCTCCGGAGAGGTGTTCGGCGTGCCGTTTACGGAACTGTTCCAGACGGCAGAAATCGAGCAGTTCCTGCTTACGGGGCTGGTACACATCACGTGATACACCATGCAGCCGGGCAAAAAAGTCCAGGTTTTCGTCCACAGTCAGGATAGGGTACAGGTTGAATCCTTCCGACATATAGCCGATTTTGGGCCGGATACCGGCGGCTTCTTTCACCGTATCCATCCCCAGGACTCTGGCCTGTCCGGAGGTGGGTTTACTGAGCGTGGCGAGCATCCGGATGGTGGAAGTCTTACCGGCGCCGTCCGCGCCGACCAACCCGAATATTTCTCCCGCCGGGACGGTCAGGTCCAACCGGTGAACCGCCCGAACCTTTTCGTATTCCTTGTGGAGGCCGATGGCCTCAATCGCCGGTACTTTCGTCATCGCCAATCACTTATCCTGCAGAATCGATTATCATACGGGCATCAGCCGGCGTGCCCGGCTTCAGTTTCCGGTCCGGGTTGTCCAGTGAAATCTTGACGCTGAAGACCATTTTCTCGCGCTCTTCCTGCAACTGGATATTCTTGGGGGTGAATAATGACCGGGACGAGATGTAAACCACTTCACCGGTAAAACTTTCCCCCGGATACGAGTCCACGGTAACTACGACTGCCTGCCCCAATTTGATAAGGCCGATTTTGCTTTCCGGCACGTAGGCGGTAAGAGTTACTTTTTCCAGTTCAAGGATGGTCAGCACCGGAACCCCCGGGGCGGCAATTTCGCCGAGTTCGGCATGCTGCGCCGAGACGACACCGGAAATGGGGGAACTTGTGGTCATCCGGCTCATCCGGACTTCAAGCACCCCCAGGGCCGCCTCTGCCTGCTCGACCTGTTTCTGAGCCGCTTCCACGGCGGCGGCAGCCAGGCGGTGAACCGTTTCCGCCTGGTCAACAGCCGCCTTGATTTCCTGGGGGTTGTCCTTTATCTCCAACAGGCTGCCAAGAGCATCACGGGCGATGGCGACGCGCAATTCAGCCGCCGGAATGGCCCAGAGTTCTTCCATAGCCCGGGCATAAGCCAGACCCAGTTCCGCCGTCTCCAGTTCCCCTTCCGCCGGAATAGTCTTTGCTTTCCGGTCATAAGCCGAGCCAAAGCCGACCGTTATCTCCGCTTTCCGGAAATTCTCCAGCGCTTTCTCCGCGGTGTCTAGTCGAATCTCGGCCAGAGACATCTTCCAGTCGCTCTCCAGAGACAATTCTTTCATCAGCGCCAGTTCAGCCATCTCCACCTCACCCCGGGCAAGCGTAATCCGGGCTTCCAGTTCCAGCGGGTTGGACTGCAGTTCAACGGTGTTTTCCCAGGCGGTCCGGGCACCTTCGCGGGTGACTTCCGCCTGCGTCAGATAGGCCCGTGTTAAGCTCAGGTTGGCTTCCGCCTGCCGCTTTTGGGCGTCTATAAGGGAGCTGTCGAGTTCGACGAGGGTTACCCCGGCAGCCACCGTATCACCTTCTGCTGCCGCCAGTTTAACGATACGTCCGCCGACTTCGAGGGCAACCGACACTTCCCGGGCTTCAATAAAACCGGAGGTCACAATATCACCGCTCGTTTCCGGCGGAGAGGTAAAGACGAGCCGCCACAGCAGCCCGCCCACGATGATGACGGCTAAAAATATAAGACGGACAATCAGCTTATTCCGTTTCATTTTT
>CBDUSH010000076.1:0-7801 GCA_965369965.1 uncultured bacterium
AACCCCCGACCCTCGGTTCCGAAGACCGATGCTCTATCCGCTGAGCTATGGGCGCTTGTAGCTGAAATGCCTTAATGTCTGTTAAGCATTTTCAGCCGGCCTTGTTATTATGCCCTAGTTTCATCAAGTCGTCAAAACGCCTGGCAACCAGCTGATGAGTCATTCATCTTTATTCATGAGTCTGTTCTTAACAGCATATATGATGAGTCCAGCCTGGGAGTGTACATCCAGTTTTTTCATTACTTTCGTCCGGTGACTCACCACCGTATTCAGACTGATAGACAGGATTGCCGCAATTTTCCGGCTTTTATGCCCCCCGGCAATCAGCACCAGTATTTCCCTTTCTCTGGGTGTAAGCCGGTCATGGGGCATGGTTTCCTCGGGTTGATTCCGCAAGTGCTTTATTAGAGCTGTGGAGATGTGCGAAATAAGAGAAGGGGAGAGCCGTAGCCTTGGCTCTCCCCGGGGGGTGTGAATGAAAGCAGCAGTTATCTACTGCAGAGTAAGTGTAACTAGTCATCTTCCCATCTATATCGCTTCTTTTTATTCTTCAACAAATACAGCCCGCAACTGAAGCAGATGCCATTATGGCAACATATTACTCCTCCGCACTCGGGGCATTTCCACTTCTCCTCTTGCTTCTCAAGGAACTGCACCATACCCTTTTCTCTGATGGCTTCTAGATTCTCAATCATACTCATCCTGAAATTGGTCCGATAACTGTTGTCAAGCTTACGAAGATTTTCGCAAGGAAAATCACCGCATTCATAGCAGAACTGCACCTGGCCACTCAAAAGTTGGTGGCATCTTTTCTTGAGGAAGGCGCACTGTTTATCTCTCGCCCTGCATCCGACGCAGTATGGCATCTTGATCCCCTGACTCTTCACATCGTTTGCAAAAGCAAGATACCCACTGCATATTCCGCAATTCATTCCGCAAGGGGCGATTAATTTCTCATTCATTACATCAGGGATTCTATCACTGAAGTCAAGGACAAGCAAAAAGGGAACGTTATTAACAAACAAACAACTGCTAATTTGCTACTAAATATTTTCAGCCGACCTTGTTATTATGCCCTGGTTTCATCAAGTCGCCAAAGCGCTTAGCAACTGCCTCTTGAAGTCCAGGGTTAACATGGGAATGGGTATCAAGTGTTATCGCTATTGTGGAATGGCGGCGGGACTATAATCTGAAGCCAGAACGCCGGTAACTCTAATTTAGTAAGTGGTAGGGGGCAGGTCCCCACTTTCTATACGTATTGTTCGCCCTGCTCGTAATACGACCACTCTGGTTCCGATTCAACTTCCCAGTTTGGGTCACATGGTTCTGGCAGTAGTTCATTTGGGGTGTCGTAGCCGTCCATTATATTACCCCCTTTTCTCCTTTTCAATATCTCTTAAAATAAATGTTAATGATGAATCAGTAAAACATTTGCCATTTTGCAACTTTGCATTAGTACAATTACCTACCAACCAATAAAGACAACCCCATTTCTCACCACTTTTACATTTATCTTTAACTAACATTCCTTATCAACCTCTTTAAATAAGATTTTTCATATTCGTAATTTCTATGTCATACTCAGCCAGTATACAGCCAGGATGCTGAACAAAAGCTAAGGATTATTGGGGAAGTTATAAATAAGTTATAAAATTATTACTATCTTTATCTGCCTCCGTTTGAGGCATGCCGATATTCTTCAATGAACATACAAAGAGGGGAAGCCGCCCCAGCCCCTTGATGCGGCTTCCCCTGTGCGGAGGAGAATAAGAATATGAAAAAGAAGGTTACAAATTAATAATAGCAACCGGAAAATTGAAAAGGTAGTACTTGTCGGTTAAATATTACTAGCCTATCGGGCCAAAAAGAGACACAACAAAACATTACGCTACTGGAACTAAATGGAAGGATAGCTGGCTTATACCAAATATTATTGACGAGTTAATATTACCGTATTTTTGCACCCTTTTATTGACCATATACAGGTGTATGTTTGAACCAGGTAACCGGCTAATTTGTTGTGCGTAAATCCCCGTGTTTTCCAGGGGGATGCCAGTTTACCGGAAATAGGCAGGCTATCTGTTTAGCGCATCCAGCGAAGTCGATTTTAGCTTCAAAAACCAATAAGCGTATTATATGCTAAAATAATGGGTTCCTGGCAGAGATTTATTAATAATGAGAGCGTGTCTATGAGTTATGAGTATTTTTGAAATTGTAATGCTGGTTTGCTTCGGGGCCGCCTGGCCGTTTTCCATATACAGGTCGTATCGATCCAGGAATAACAGTGGTAAAAGCGTCATCTTTCTGTTTGTTATCTTGACCGGGTATATTGCCGGGATGCTGCACAAGGTTTTTTACTACTACGATATCGTTATTCTACTCTACGGGCTTAATTGCGCCATGGTTTTTGTGGATATCCTGCTTTACTTCAGGAACCGGCGGTATGGTAACGCCTTAACAGGTTATTAGTTTTATCAATTATCGTATATTAGATATTTTCATTGTCGCGGCTAATTTGCGCTAAATATTTTTCGTGACGCTTTCATTTTGCTTTGACTTCCACACTTCGTCAAACGGTAATATTTTTATTTACAGCCAAACTTTACTTTTTCGTTTTCTGTACATAGAAATAGCATACAGGAGAACATGGAGTAATACATATCTAAAAACAGGTACTTTTACAAATTTATACAGGCATATAAACGGGTCAAAATACTGATGTAATATACCTCCTGTGGTGTGAAAATATACTTGGTAGAGAAAATCATACATATGATTGAATGACTCTAATCCGGGAGGTGTGTACAATGAAACATCTGCGTAATTGTACCGTGGCTCTACTTATCGGGGTTTGTGCGCCGGCACTTATCTGGGTGGGAGCAGGTAGCGCTTTATATCAGAGTGTAAAGCGGGGAAATCTGCTGAAACAAGCTTTCGCTAATGTGGCATGTTCTATAGACAATGATTGCCCTTCTGGTTTTGTTTGCGTAAGCGGGCAGTGTGTGCCGGCAAGATAAGTTCCTGCCCAAAGCTTAACTAATAATACGGAATCAGCGAAATTGATTGGCTGGCTGATTGTAGTAATAATCGGTAGTCATAATTGCTTGGGTTTTTCGTATCTCAAGAGTCCCCCTCCCCCACGGGTGCCGGTTATTACCGGAGTTGTTGACATCATTGCCGGAATTCACGGTTGACGTGACGGGCAATAAATCAAGATAATTCGGCTGCTGATAGCCTGCTGAACGTTTTCAGCAACACTCTTGTCATGTTTTGCCTGCATAATATCGTCAGACCTCTTTAACCTGTCCCCCCAAAAAAGGAAATCCGGTTGTCAGGTTAGACATGAAGCCAGGCAAGGGGATATTTCACGGCCAATAAAGTCTACCGACTTTCAAAATAAGCCCTTGATACCCGCCTGATGGTCTTGACTTCAACCGGGCCACCGAATATATTAATCACTAGGCCAATGACGGAAGGAGACCAAACGGTATGCCGGATAAATCGGTTAATGTCCTTATCACCAGTGCCGTCGGTGACGAAAATCATCGCTGGATCTCTGAGCTTAGTCCCCGGATAAATTTGCAGGATGCTTCAGACCTGGTGCGCGCCGAACTGAACGGCGATGCGTCATCGAAAGTTAAGCTTGACGCTTTGCTGGCGGAAGCCGAGGTTATATATGGGTGTTGGGTGTCCCGCCCCGGTTCAGACCTTCCCCTGGACCTCATCGCCCGCGCTCCGCGCCTGAAATGGATACACTCCCAGTCTGACGGTGTTGATTCCTTTCTGGTCCCGGAAGAAGCGGCGGTAACCCGGAATACGGCCATTCTTAACAGCCGGGTCATGATAACCAACGCCAGCGGCACCCACACCACCGCCATGGCGGAACTGGTGCTGGAAAACATGCTCCAGTTCGCCAAACGGGCGCCGGACCGTTACCGGTGGACGCAGGAAAAAAAATGGGTACCGTTTTTCCCGGCGCTGCTGCGCAACAAGACGGTAGGTATCCTGGGTATGGGATACGGACGGGAAGTCGCCCGTCTCGCCAGGGCTTTTGGTATGCGGGTGATGGCTATCCGCCGCACTGCCCGGGCTGGCGACCGCATGCCTAACGTGGATGTTTTACTGTCGCCGGAGCAGCTGCCTGATCTGCTCGCCGAGAGCGACTACGTGGTAATTCTGGTTCCGCTCACCCCGGAAACGTTCAAAATGTTCGGTGAAAAAGAGTTTCGCGCCATGAAATCCACCGCCTGTCTCATTAACATTGCCCGGGGTAACATCGTTGATGAGGCCGCCCTGATACGCGCCCTGGAAGAGAAATGGATTGCCGGCGCCGGTCTGGACGTGTTTGCCGAGGAACCGCTGCCTCCCGATAACAGGTTATGGGAGCTTCCCAATGTCATACACAGCGCCCACATCGGGGGTGACTGGGAGGGCAACGTTGAACTCCTGAGGAAGATTACCGCCCAGTTCGGCGCCAACCTGTTGCGCTACCTGGACGGTAAACCTCTCTATAACGTGGTAGACAAGAATAAGGCCTACCAGACTTCGGGCGCCCGCTTCCGTGAAAAGTATTAGACGGGGGTCTTTTACTTCTCACCGGGTGATGTCGCCGCCCGACTGCCGGTTGGTTTGTGTCCGCCCGCCCATTGGATAACGATAATAACAAAAAATATCCGGGAGGTAGCTAGTATGCCGCGTTTACATATCAATGCAGAGCGTCTCTGGGCGTCAATGATGGAAACGGCCAAAATCGGCGGTACCGAAAAAGGCGGCCTGAATCGTCTGACACTGAGTGATGAAGACCGCCAGGTGCGTGACTGGTTTGTCCGGGAGTGCCAGTCGGTCGGCTGTCTGGTCACGGTGGATGATATTGGTAATATTTTCGCCCGGAAACAGGGAAAGGACAGCTCACTGCCGCCTGTCGCCACGGGTAGTCACCTCGATACCCAGCCTGCCGGCGGTAAATTTGACGGGGTTATCGGGGTTCTTTCCGGGCTGGAAGTTCTGCGTACCCTGCACGATGCCGGTTATACCACCAATGCCCCCCTGGAGGTTATCGACTGGACCAATGAAGAGGGAATCCGCTTTTCCCCGCCGATAGTTGGCTCCGGAGTATTTTCCGGCGCCATTGATAAAGAGGCTGCTTATGCCGGCAGGGACAGCGCGGATAAGGTCTTTGGGGAAGAACTGAAACGTATCGGGTACCGGGGCCGGAACCGGTGCGGTGACCATAAACCGGGCGCTTACTTCGAACTGTGTATTGAGGAAGGCCTGGTTCAGCAAACCGGTCAAAATATCATTGGCGTGCTCACCGGCATTCAGGGAGAACGCTGGTACGAAGTTATGGTGACCGGTCGGGAGAGCCATGCCGGCAGCACCCCGATGCCGGTGCGCAAGGACGCCATGCTGGCCTGTGCCGGAATCGTCGGGATGGTTAATAACATCGCCCTTGACCATGCTCCCTCCGCCGTCGCCACGGTTGGGCGGGTGGTGGTCAAACCAAACTCCCCGAACGTAATCCCCGGTTCCGTTTACTTCACCGTTGACTTACGTCATCCGGATGATGCCGTATCACGGCTCATGGACCAGCAGCTGAGAGACGTCATCCGCGAAGTAAAGGCCGGTATGGATATCGCCATAGAGCTTAATGACGTCTGGAGTACGCCGTCCACCAGGTTTGACGAACGGTGTGTCAACATCGTTCGTGATGCGGCCAAGTCTCTGCATTACCCGTCGCGGGACATAATTTCAGGTTCGGGGCATGATGCCGGCTATATCTCACGGGTGGCCCCGGCGGCCATGATTGCCATCCCCTGTAAGGATGGGGTAAGCCATAACGAGATGGAGGAAATCAGTCCGGAGCAGGCGGCGGCGGGGGCTGAAGTTTTGTTGCAGTCTATTCTTGCCTGGGATAACGAATCGGGGGAGAGCCGCCGTTAGCCGGCGATGGGTTATTTTGCCGCCTTGAGGCTTAAAGCTACATTCTTCTCTTCACCTTACCCGTCAGCCGGTAATACATCATCAAACAAATGCCTCGCGCCAATTGCCGTCGACTCAATAATGAGTAGCTCCCGCCGGTCGATTTTCCCGGTTCCCGGGCGGCGATTTCGGCGCAGAAGCGGGCGACATTGCCGACCGGTACTCCGAAGGCTTTCAACACAAAAGGCAGGCTTTGCAAACTATCGGCCAGCTTCGGACTGGCTTTTATATCTTTATAGAAATCCGTCGCCACCATGCCCGGTACTATTGAGTGTATTGATACCGGAGATTCCCGGTACTCGCGTGCCAGGCTCCTGGTAAGACTGGCCACGGCCGCTTTGGTTGACGCGTAGACCGTCAGGAAGGGAGCCGCTTCACCGCGCCAGCCCCGGCCGCCGATGTTGATCAGGCTGCCGCCACCGAGTTCGATAAAATAGGGAATGATGAGGCGGCAAGCCTGTAACGTACCTGTCAGGTTCACCCGGACGATTTGTGATATCTCGTCCCCGCTCAATTCATCAAGCGGTCTCATGCCGCCGGATAAACCGGCATTATTTATCCAGACGTCAACTTTTCCCCAGGTCTCGACGGCGTGCGCCAAAAGCCTTTCCAGGTCTCCCGGGACGGATACGTCGGCGGCGGTGCCCGATACGTCAAATCCCTGCTCCTTGAGTGACCGGCAGGTCTCGGCTACCGGGGCCGGTGTACGGGAACATATGACTACTTTGGCGCCTTCCCAGGCACATTCTTCGGCAATGGCCCGCCCTATCCCTCTGGTTGACCCGGTAACAACGACTACTTTATCTTTCAGTTTCATGGCTGACTCCTCAGGTATTGGCGGGCGAAAAGCGGCTCACCCGGGGGGCTTCCAGCGGTTCCCAGATTCCCCGGATACCGGAGTTCGAGGCGGCGACTTCGATATGAAGCATGGCGATACCGCAATCAAGGCGCTTGGCCACGTTCATTTCCGGACCGCCGGTTCTCACCGTTACGGTAATGCCATTGCCATCCACCTCAAATCCCCAGGGCTGCCGGTTGACTGCGGACGGCGCCATCCGGGCGGCTTCAAGGGATACCCTGGCCCATTCCGGCAGATTATCGACCGGCCAGCCGCTGACCAGTTTCGAAAGCGAAAGACGCCGGTGAGTAAGCCCGAAGCCGGTCATCAGCTTCTCGCCAAGTGACTCAAATCCACTCGAGTAACCCACCGGCGTTACTGACAGCACCCGTTCGTGACTTTTGATTTCGATAAGGGAAGCCACTGTTTCCGGACGGAAGAAACCGGCCACCCAGCACGTATTTAACCCCAGCGCCGTTGCTTCCAGAATAATCCCCTCACCGGTGTAGCCGACTTCCTCCTGAACCGAGGGCGCCCCCATGTCTCCGATGAAAGCGATAAATGCCGGGGCACCCCTTACCTTGCCGTAACCACCGGCGATGCCTTTGAAGACGTCTTTGGCCGGTTCATTCACCAGGCAGGCCCGGGCATGAGGGAAAGGCCGGAACTCCCGGCACACCCGCTCAAGAGCCGCCAGGGAGCCGGGTTCGATTGGCCGATTCGGATCGAAATGCCGGCGTGACCGCCGCTTGGGGATTACTGAATACCACCTTGAGTAAGGAATCTCCATATCGTCTCCGGATTAAGCCGTTAATGACCGCGTTGTAAAACGCTGAATCCTGTAATTTTACTCAGATTGATTGCATCGGCTTCCTTCGTGCGAAAAAAGAAGCGGCGCGGCAAGGGAAAGCCGGGTGGCAGCGGAAAGATGGGGTGAGTGGAGGGATTTGAACCCTCGATATCCAGGGCCACAACCTGGCGCCT
>CBDUSH010000077.1:0-7795 GCA_965369965.1 uncultured bacterium
TATGTTTCAATTGACCACGTAGATGAAGCTAATAAGATATTGCAAGAAGATATTGTTCCTGCCGTTTCAAAACAGAAAGGATTTCAGCAATATATTGGTGTAATTGACAAAAAGACAGGTAAAGGTATTGCGATGGAACTTTGGGATACTGATGAAAACGCCAACGCTATCGAACAAAGCGGTTTCTATCAGGAACAAATAGCCAAACTCGCTTCATTCTTCATCACAACCCCAGTTCGTGAAGGATATGAAGTGACCGCTCAAGGGTGACTTGGCAATATTAAGATTTCTTTAAGATGACTCTATGAAGGTGCGCTACAATTATAATGTGCCTGACTTACCGAACTACCGAAGAAAGTCGCACATTTGGAGTACATAAATGGAAATTATAACCATTACAGAAGAAGCAAAATATGCTGTAGTAGCTATATGCAACGAAAGCGTGGTCAAAGAGTACGACTTTATACTTGGTTACCCCCGAATTATAGACCATATGGTCAATTTTGAAAAAATAACAGATAAGCAATTATTGGATGATATTGAGAAGTTGGGTAAGGATTCACTGGTCCATTTTGGAATATTGGACAATATTATACAAAGTTTGGGAGCTGAGACGGTATGGCTCCCTAGTATCCTACCAAGGTTAGTTGATGTTGCTGGAATCCTAGAACAACAATTAGAGAAAGAGAAAGCAGCTCAGGATTTGTATAAGGAAGCAAGAAAAGTAGCTATTGCTAACAAGACCACAGTTAAAACGGGCGGAATATCTAGCATGTTTCAGAAGGTAAGGAATATTCCAGAGTCGGAAGTTATTCACGCTGACCAAATTATTAGCAAGTTGGACCGTTTAATATCAGACGAGGAGCGCCATATGAGAGTCGTGAGTGATTCCCTTGCAACTATTAAAATGTTATTAAACAGATAAAATCGTTCCTTTTTACAACTTAACGGCGTAGCTAAATGGTATTGTCCACGAGTACGCATGGCTGGACAAACATCAGAATGACATTTGAGGCAAGACCTATATCAAACCACCCACCAAATAATGCCAGGTACACATGACTTAATGCCAAAATACAGGCAATGAATTATTGGCCAGGTGAAAATATCTGACAAATTTCAGCCTGGTCGGAGAACCGAATAGGTATATTTAGAATTTTCGCCCTGCCCTATCATGGAACTGGCATCCTGTACGGGGGCGGATGATTGAAAGAGCGCTTGTTCGATAGTTTTCGCTTCAATCGGGAAAAGTGGTATAGTGATTCAAAACAGGACGCACAATATTCCTGTCGCCGGATAGGGTCTTAAGCACGTATTGTGTGCAAGGTTTTGGATGATGAAAGTTTTAATTACCGGAGGCTGCGGCTTTATCGGCGCGAACCTGATCCGGTACTTGGCGGGCCGGGGGGTTTCAATACGGATTTTAGACAACCTCTCCGAGGGTAAGCAGCAGTATCTGAACGATACCGGGTTCAGCCCGTTTCCCGAACTGGTCACCGGCGATATAACCGAAAAGGATACCGTCGATAAAGCTCTGGACAGGGTGAGCGCGGTTATTCACCTGGCGGCTATCAGCCGGGTGATTACGGCCGCCGAAGAAACAGAGGCGGTCTGGGATATTAACGTCAAGGGCACTTTGAACCTCCTGGAGGGCTGCCGCCGAAAAGGCATCACCCGGTTTATTTTTGCTTCCTCCAACGCGGTGCTGGGTGAACCGCGCCTGCCGATAAACGAATCGATAACGCCGAAGCCGATATCGCTTTACGGCGCTTCCAAGTTGGCCGGAGAAGCCCTCTGCTCCGCCTATTATCATCAGCACGGTATAAAATCGATCGCGCTGCGTTTTGCCAATGTCTACGGGCCTTTTTCGGAGCATAACGAAAGCGTTACCACCAACTTCATAAAAAGCATGCTTACCGATAAGACATTAATAATATATGGAGACGGCAGCCAGAGCCGGGACTTTATCCATGTAAACGACATATGCCAGGCAATATACCGGTCACTGACTAAATTTGATAGCGGGTTTTCGGCTGATAAATCAGTCGCCGGGGAGATATTTCAGATAGCTACCGGCAGTGAAATCACGATCAATCAGCTCGCCGGAGAAATAGCCGGTCTGTCCGGAAAGCGGCTAGTGGTGAGACACCAGCCGTCACGAACCGGCGATATACAACACAACCCGGTTGATATTACCAAAGCCAGAACAGTGCTTGGTTTCAAGCCTGAAATCAAATACCGGGACGGACTTCGTGATTTGTGGCAGCACCACCGGCGTCTGATGGATATTAATAATTGAAAGCAGTCTGGCCGGTAATAAGGATACGACTTAAAAACAGCCTGTTCGGTGAATAGAGAGAATGAGTAAATCTGAAATATCGGTAGTCATACCGGTATTGAACCAGTCGGTCAAAATCAAACGGTGCCTGGAAGCCGTTTTTGCCCAGTCACTGCCGCCGTTGGAAGTAATTGTCGTTGACGGGCACTCCACCGACGGCACGGTGGCGGCGGCCCTTGATTTTCAGGTCAAAGTATACTATCAGGAACACGGCGCCGCCGGGGCGGCCCGCCAGATTGGCGTGGAAAACGCCGTCGGTGACTATGTCGCTTTTACCGACGCCGATTGTATACCGGACGGAGACTGGCTCCGGAGCCTGACAGACGCTTTTGAAGACGACATCGCCGCCGTGGGCGGGGGAATGATAAACGTGGGCGAGGGTTTGTGGGTCAAGTCTATCAATCTGGCAATGACTTCTTTCCTGGGCAGCGGCCGTTCAATACAGGGGCGGATCTTCAAAACAAAGCAGCTCGTCAACTGGCATGGTATCGGCTGCTTTAACGGCATGTACCGCCGCGAGGCAATAATGGCCGTCGGCGGGTTTAACGTCAACTTGCGCGGCGCGGATGAAACGGAACTGAACCGGAGGCTGTTTAAAAGCGGCCGGAAACTGCTTTACACGCCGGATACGGTGGTCCGGCATGATCACGGCCGGGGGTTGAAGGAATTCACTATCAACATGTACCGCTACGGCACCTGGCGGCGGCAGTGTCGGGTCTGGGATTTGCCGGTGGCGCCGCCGCTGCTGGCTCCCCTGCTGCTGCTTTCTCTGGTCGTTACCCGCTGGGTATTTCTGCCGGTTATGGCTCTGTACCTGTTTCTTCTGGCGGGGATGGGGATAAAATTCGCCGTTAAAGAGAAAGAACTACGATATGCCGTCACCATACCGATCGTCTATGTCATCGAACATGCCGGTTTCATCATCGGCTTCTGGAAAGAGGTATTCAAGCCGGTTAAGATGCCCAAAACCGCCGGAGTGCCGGAGCCATGAAAGTTCTGCTGCTGAACCCGCCCTTTATCGGCCGGTTCTCCCGGACTTCGCGCAGTCCCGGCGTCAGCCGGAGCGGTACCCTGTACTACCCTTTCTGGCTGGCCTATACCGCCGGCGTCCTCGACCGGAACGGCCTGGAAGTCAGCTTTATCGACGCACCGGCGGAAGGCCTTACCACGAATGAAGTCATTACCCGGGCCAAAGAGAGCCCGCCGCGGCTGGTAGTCATCGATACCAGCACCCCCAGTATCTACAACGATGTTAAAGTTGCCGAGCAATTGAAAGAGAGCTTTCCGGCTTCGTTTATTACCCTGGTGGGGACGCACCCGTCCGCCCTGCCGCATGAGACGCTCCGTTTGAGCGATAAGGTGGACGCGGTAGCCCGGGGGGAGTACGATTATACCATCCGCGACCTCGCCGCCGGCCTGGGCAACGGGAGCGATTTAAGCGCTGTCGACGGGCTTGTCTTCCGGCGGAACGGGGAGATTATTGAAAACAAGCCCCGGACCCTGATTGAAAACACCGACGAACTGCCTTTCGTCAGCCAGGCCTATCATAAATTCCTGGATACGCGGAACTATTTCTTCGCCGCTTCCGATTATCCCATGGTTATGGTCATTACGGGGAGGGGCTGCCCCTACAAATGCTTTTTCTGCGTCTACCCGCAAACTTTTCACAGTCGACAATACCGGCCCCGCAGTCCGGAGAACGTGGTCGACGAGTTCGAATACATCTCACAAAACATGCCCGAGGTGAGGGAAATCGGTATCGAAGACGATACGTTCACCGTCGACCAGGCGAGGGCCAGAGAGATATGCCGGCTGATTATCGAGCGTAACCTCAAAGTAAAGTGGTACTGCAACGTGCGGGTCAACCTGGAGCCGGAGACGATGAGATGGATGAAGCGGGCGGGCTGCCACCTGGTCACGGTGGGATTTGAGAGCGCTAATCAGGCCGTTTTGAATAATATGCATAAGGGAATCACCGTGGAGCAGATTAGGGAGTTCGCCGGCAACACCCGGCAGGCCGGACTGCTGGTTCACGGCTGTTTCATGGCCGGAAACCCCGGCGAGACCAGAGAAACCCTGGAAGAAACCCTTAAACTGGCCAAAGAGCTGAACTGCGACACGATGCAGTTCTACCCGTTGCTGGTCTACCCGGGTACCGAAGCCTACCAGTGGGCGAAGGAAAACGACTACCTGACGACGGGCGACTTCCGGCGCTGGGCGACTGAGGAAGCCACCTTTAACGGCGTCCTTAACCTGCCCGGCCTGAGCACCGATGACATAAACGCTTTCTGCAGGCGGGCCAACCGGGAATATTACCTGAGGCCGCGCTATATGCTGATGAAACTGAAACAGGTAATCCTTCACCCGAATGAAATAAGGCGGACTTTAAAAGGCGCCAGGTCCTATTTCGGCATGCTCCGCAAAGGCCTGTAACGAGCCCGAGGAGGAAAATGAACCATAAACCGAAGTATTTTATCGCCGGAGGCTGCGGCTTTATCGGCAGTCACCTGGTGGACAGGCTGGCAGGCACGGGCGAGGTTACCGTCTATGACAACCTCAGTGGGGGAAGGGTGGATTTCATCAAACGGCATCTGGATGAAGGACGTGTCCGGCTTATCCAGGCCGACCTGCTGGAACCGGACCGGCTGCAGGCGGCGATGAAGGGCAGTGACGCCGTTTTTCACCTGGCGGCTAATTCGGAGGCAAGGACAGGCTTCGTAAACACCCGGTTCGACCTGGAGCAGGGGCCAATGGCCACCTGCAACGTCCTGGAGGCAATGAGAATCAACGGCATAAAGAAAATAGTCTACGCCTCCAGCAGCACCGTATACGGAGAAGCGCCGGTCAAACCCACCGCCGAGGATTTCGGGCCGCTGCAACCGATTTCCCTTTACGGCGCCAGCAAGCTCGCCGGGGAGGGCCTGGTAAGCGGCTTCTGCCATACCTTCGATATGCAGGGCTGGATTTTCCGCTTCGCCAACGTCATCGGGCCGCGGTCAACCCACGGCGTGGTCTACGACTTCATCAACAAGCTGAAGAATAATCATGACGAATTAGAGATACTGGGAGACGGCACCCAGGAGAAACCTTATCTCCACGTAACCGATTGCGTGGCCGGCATTCTCTACGGCTTTCAGAACGCCGACGACCGGGTGAACGTGTTCAATCTGGGGGTCGCTTCTTCCACCAGGGTCACCACTATCGCCCGTATTCTGGTTGAGGAAATGGGGTTGCCGGATGTCACCTTCAAGTTTACCGGCGGAAAGCGGGGCTGGCCCGGGGACGTTCCGCAGGTGCGTTATGACACGTCGAAAATGGAGAAACTGGGCTGGAAACCGGAGACTACTTCGGACGAAACGGTCCGGCGCGGGATTAAAGATATTTTGGGAAAGACCGGGTAAGGTGTTAAGATGCAAGCAGTCATCCTGGCCGGAGGCATGGGCACCAGACTGAAGCCGTTTACGGAACATATACCTAAAGTGATGGTGTCAATCAACGGAAAGCCTTTTTTATGGCACCTGCTGGAACTGTTAAAGGGGTACGGCATAAATAATGTTGTCCTCTGCGTCGGCTATCTGCCGGAGCAGGTAAGGGATTATTTCGGTGACGGAAGCGGTTTTGGGCTCAGTATAAAATACAGCCAGGAAAAGGGGGGCCTGCTGGGAACGGGGGGCGCCCTGAAGCAGGCGCAAAACCTGCTCGACGAGCGCTTCCTGGTGATTAACGGAGACACTTACCTGCCGGTGGATTACCGCCGGTTGGAGGATGTTTTCCGGCAAAGGGATAAACGGGCCATGACGGTGGTCTATGACAACGGAGACGATACCGGCGTGAAAAACAACGTGGCGCTGGATGATGAAACAATGGTGGCAAAGTATGATAAAAAGAATATCAGCCCTGATTTGAAGTACGTCGAGGCCGGTGTGCTGGTTTTACACCGGGAGACGCTTTCGACGCTGGAGGAAGGGCGCGCCGTATCTCTGGAAGCAGGCCTGTATCCGACCCTGATACGGGAACGGCAACTGGCGGCTTACGTCACCGAGCGGAAATTCCACGATATAGGCACCCCGGAACAGATGAAGGCTTTCGAGGCTTTTCTGACCGGAGAGGCCAGATGATTATCACCCGCACTCCGTTCCGTCTCAGTTTCGCCGGCGGGGGGACCGACCTGGCCGATTTCTACCGGCTCAAGACCGGGGCGGTGGTGAGCACGGCGATTGACAAGTACATGTACATCGTGGTCAACCGGCGCTTCGACGATTCTATCCGGGTCAGCTATTCCCGTACCGAGATAGTGAACAACGTCGACGAGCTGCACCACCCTATCGCCAGGGAGTGCCTGAAGCTGGTGGGGATTACCCGCGGCATCGAAATAGTCTCCGTCGCCGATATGCCGGCCGGGGCCGGACTCGGTTCTTCGGGCAGCTTTACGGTGGGCCTGCTGAACGCTCTTTACGCCTATCGCGGGGTACTTAAATCGGCGGAAGACCTGGCACAGGAAGCCTGCCGCATCGAAATAGACGTCCTCGGGGAGCCGGTGGGCAAGCAGGACCAGTATATCGCCGCCTACGGCGGTTTCCGCCACATCCAGTTCAATACCGACGAAACCGTTTTTACCGAACCCATCATCTGGCCGAAGAAGAACCGGGAAGAGCTCAACCGTAACCTGCTGCTGCTCTATACCGGCGACAAACGGTCGGCCAGCCACATCCTGAAGGAACAGAAAGAAAATACCCGCCGGGTTGACAGCATGGCCTGCCTGGAGCAGATGCGGGACATGGCTTTTGATTTAAGAGAACGACTGAATAACAAGGCTGCCCCGGAAATCCTGGGAGAGACGATGCACCGGGGCTGGCTGCTCAAGAAACAACTGGCGAGCCGCATCAGCAACTCCGGGATTGATGAGTACTATGAAAAAGCACTTGCCGCCGGCGCCCTGGGAGGGAAAGTGTCCGGGGCAGGCGGGGGCGGGTTTCTGCTGCTGTACTGCCCCGCCGACAAACGGGCGGCGGTTAAAGAATCACTGGGATTAAAAGAGCAGGCTTTTTCTTTTGAGCCGGAAGGTAGTAAGATAATCTACGTAGTCTAGAAAAGAACGGGGATCAGGTTTTTGGAAAGCATCGAAATTGACGAGACGAAGCTCATCCTTGGGCACCAAGTAACTGATAAAGAAGTGAAATGCCTGTACTCACTAGCGCAGAAAGCGAAAGAGGGTGCTATAGTTGAAATCGGCAGTAACCGAGGACGGTCGACCGTGTATCTGGCCAAAGGCGCCGAGAAGGGCGGTCACGGTAATCGAGTTTACGCCATCGACCCGCACTACGAGGGTACGGAACAAGTATTTAAGGAAAACATCAAGAAACTGGAGCTTGACGACATTGTGATCCCGCTAATTATGAAATCTGAGGAAGCGATAAAACAATGGCGTCAACCAATTAGTATGCTATTTATTGATGG
>CBDUSH010000078.1:0-7742 GCA_965369965.1 uncultured bacterium
GGCGCCGGTATACCGGCGGACTCACCTTTCCTGACTACCTCGCCGTTGAGATAGGTTATCTCGGTCCGTCTTTTTTTAATAACGTCCTGCAGCAGGGAAGGCCGGTCGGGGGCGCCCAGTGCCTTGGTTTTCTCGGGAGGAAGATACCTTTTCCTCATTACTTCCCCCCACTGCTCTCTGGCCGCCTGGACGCCGCTGGCGGTGGTGGCTTCGGCGAATACCCGGGCGGGCATGCCGAATATCGGGTCAACGCTGATACCCAGCGCCTGGGCAATGCCGGCAACTTCACAACCGACGGTCACGCGGATAAGATTGGCGGTGGCCTTCTGTTCGTCGTTCAAAGCAGCTATTTCCGGACCAACCAGACCGGCCAGGGCGTTCATCATGCAGTTAATGAGCAACTTGGACCAGCGCGCTCCCCAGATATTGGCCGTGGCATCGCTGGGGCCGATTACCTGCAGGGCGCTGACCACTTCAGTAACACGGGGCGTAATTTGCCCCGAAAGCTCGCCGACGGTAAAACAGTGTGAAGTCATCGGGTCGGTGCGCACCACATGGCCCGGCTCATACATCCCGACACTGATAGAAGGGACACAGCCCACGGTACGGTTATAGCCGATGATACTCGCCACCGCGTCATCATTCAGCGCGTTTTGAGCCGGTAATATGAAACCGCCCGGTTTAAGGAACGGCTCGATTAAATAGGTTGACCACCGGGTGTCGTATGACTTGACTGCCAGGTAAACCATGTCGAACTGCCGGCCCAGACTGCTGAGATCACTGATATGCAGCGCCTCGGCGGGCACGTTGAACTGGCCGTTCAAATCGGTGCACTTCAGGCCGTCGCGGCGCATTACTTCAATATTTTCCGCCCACTGGTCTATCAGCGTTACGTCGTGACCCTCTCTGATGAGATAAGCCCCGATTGCCGCGCCGATGGCGCCGGCGCCAAGAATACCGATTGCCTTGTTCAACAGATTACCTCCTGGCCTGAGTTAACATAAATACGTAAATCTACGTGCTATAACTAAAGCAGATTAGCTGTTTTTAATGCTTGCCGGATAGTCTCTTTCTCCGCCGCGTTGACCGGCATTATCGGACTGCGCGCCGGCCCGGCCGGTCTGCCCAGTTGGTTCACCGCCTCTTTAAGCGGGGCCGGGAAATTCTCAGCCGTGCTGATAGCGCGGGCGATCGGCAGTAACCGGTAATACAGTTCGGCGGCTTTAGCCATATCCCTGTCGCGCACCGCCTGGTAAAGAGAAACCAGGTCACCGGGGGCAATGTTGGCCAGTGCCAGTATGGCGCCGTGACACCCCATGGCAAAGCAGGGGAGGCTGATATCGTCGCCTCCGGTCAATATTGGCATTTTACTGCCCACTCTGAGCATGGCTTCGGCAAAATAGGCTAAATTACCGCTGCTCTCCTTCAGGGCAACGATATTATCAATTTCCACCAGTTTCTCCAGGGTGGAAAGCCCGATTTCCACATTGGTATGCGGCGGAATATTATAAAGGACTATCGGCAGATCCACCGTTTCGGCAATCGTCGCGTAATGCCGGTAAAGTCCCTCCTGGTTAGGTATTTCATAAAACGGCGTCACAATCATCGCCAGGTCGGCGCCGGCGTTTTTAGCTTCTCTGGTCTGCTCCATCACGTCCCGGGTAGTCGGCGCGCCGGTCCCCGCCATTACCGGGACCCGGCCGTTGGCCGTTCGGACCGTCTCTTCGATGATGGCGATGCGTTCATTTTTGGTCAGTGCGGTTGCCTCGCCGGTGCTGCCGAGACACATGATTTGACTTACGCCGTTAGAAATCAGGTGATTGACCGTTTCCCTCAACCCCTCGGTATCCACTTCTCCGGTGTCGGTAAAAGGAGTCAGCATGGCCGGGATAATACCTGACACTTCTATTTTTTTACCCATTTTCTTAGCCCCCTCATTTTAATAACCGGTTGCCGGTACGTCCGGAGTTATTCTAATACTTTGGAACGGCAAATAACAATACCGTTAATCGCCACGGCCTCTCCGGCAGAAAACAATTTACCTGTCGGCAGGGAGTAGACATAACATCATACCCCTGCCAAAATCAGTCCTCTGCCCGTTTCGGGTATTCGTGTTTCAGGCCGACGCGGTCAAACCAGGTTTTTTCCACCTTCATCAGTTCTTTTATCATCTCTTCGGGTAATGGTTTCGGCTGGTGTCTCTTCATTATTTCAACGGTTCTCTGATTGAGCAACTCTTCGGCGTCTTTTCTGGTTTCTTCTTCGCTGAAACTGCGGTCAAAGATACGCGGTGCCCAGAAATTACGAAAATGTTTCAGGGTATGCCTTTCGGTAAGGTAACTTGATTTCGGGCCCAGCTTTTCAATCAGCTCAAGGGGTAATGTTTCGTCGTTGATTTCAATGCCGTTCATCAAAACCTTAACCATATCGACAATCTCGTTACCCAGGACAATAATTTCCGGTGAACCTACTTTGGCGTGATAGAGAAAACTGGCGCTGCGCACCAGGTCGACCCCGGACAGGGCGGTGACCAGTATCTCGTAGGTCAGTTCGGCTCCGGCCTGCACACCGATTACCCGGGCATCCGTGCTGCCGGAAACGCCGAACATGGGCAAATGATAATAATGGCATACTTCGGTCAGCGCCGCCCCCATCAGGCTCAATTCCGGCGCGCCGTAAGAAAAAATGGTGGTTCTCATATCCATGATGGAGGGTATTGAACCGTAGATAATCGGTGTCCCCGGACGCTTCAATTGCAGGACGACCATCTGGCTGAGCACTTCGGCGTTGGCTATCGCCAGGCAGCCGGCAAAACTGGCCGGAGCCGTTGCTCCTGCCATCGGCATACCGTAGACGACGCAGGGTAGCCCTTTTTCAGCGCAGAAAAGGCCTTTTTCAACGGCGTCCTTACCGTGTATCAGCGGGCTTACCGGTTCCGCGGAGCCGATAAAAAACGGGCGCTTCCGGAACTGTTCTTCGCCGCCGGCGACTATGGAACAAAGCTCTGTCATATCTTTCAGGCTGGCCACGTCGTTTATTTCACCGACGATAGGTTTCGAAGTATTCATTATTATCTGGAGCAGTGACACCTTGTCCGTAATTGCCGCCGGCAGTGTCGGATTGGATGTCCCCAGCAGCAGCCATTCGACATTGGGCAGGGCGTCGATCAGGCGTACCGTGTCGGCGATATCGGCCACGTAACAGTCTCTCCGTTTTCCGGTGAACGGGTCCAGGTATTCCGGCAAATCAGGTACCGCGCCAAAATGAGACCCGGTCTGGCCGTTGAGAGTTATTGCCGGCTCACCCTCGCGGGTGTAGAGGGTGATTGTCTTGGGCGAAGTCCGTAAAGCCTGCTCCACAAGATAAGACGGTATTTTTACCCGGTCGGGATTGGCAATATCGGCGCCGGCCTCACCCAGTATGTCGAGCGCCTCCTGACATTCGAAGGCGACCCCGGTCCTTTCCAGGATCTGCAGGGTGGCAAAATGTAATTCTTCTATCTGTTTAGCGGATAATATACGGAACTGGGGAGAATTGAATTGAATGTAATTAGAACGCATCATTCCCTCTTGGCCGGCTTCAGCCGAAGGTGCTGGCCATCGCACCGGACATATTTGTAAAAATACTCTTGGATATATTTATAAATACCCTGTTGGTCTCTCTCTCCGGAAATATTTACAAAAATACTCGCTGGTCTATCTCGCCGGATATATTTATAAAAAACTCTCCGGTTAAGATTCGGGCGGTTTTACGGGTGATACTCAAGCCGGGGTTAGTTTCAGTTGTCCGTATCTGCCCACTTCAACCTGGTAACCGGGGTGAATAACCGTCGTCGCGTCTATATCGTCTACTATCGCCGGGCCTTTTACCAGATTACCCCGGGTGAGCCGGTACCTGTCGTAGGCAGAGCATTCGATAAAGCCGCCCGCCTCGGAGAAATGAACCTTCCTCGTTGTCCGCAGCGCCTTCGCCGGGTCTTCCGTTCCTTCCGGTAATTCTTTAAGCCTGGGTTTGGCTATCAGTCCGGTTACCGACAGTTTCAGATTGGCCACCTCGACAGGCTCCTCCGGGGCGCAGTGTCCGTAAGACCGTTCGTGCTCCCGGTGGAAGAGGGCGGTTATTGCCGCCATGTCGTCACCGGTCAGCTCTTTATCCGGCACCGGTATCGTCAGTTCAAAGGACTGCCCGACGTACCTCATATCGACAAACTTCGCCGAAAGAATATCTTTCCCGGCAACTCCTTCATCGGCCAGTAAACGTCTCCCCTGGTCGTCAAAGTCATGAAAAATCCGGTTTACCTTCCCGAAGTCGAGCCGGTCGACCTTACGGATATGGGTCACCACGTAGTCATGCCTCAAATCGGTCATCAGCAGCCCCAGTGCCGAGGTTATCCCCGGGTTGAGGGGAATAACTACCGTCGGCACGTTAAGTTCGCTGATGATGCCGTTGACATGCATCGGCCCGGCGCCGCCAAAAGCAATCAGCACGTACTCGCGGGGGTCGTAACCTCTCTCCACCGACACGATTCTCAAGGCTCGAATCATGCTGGCATTGGCTATCTCGACGATACCGGCCGCCGTCGAGACGACGTCTTTGCCCAGAGGCCGGGCGCAGTGCTCTTCTATCGCCTGCTCGGCGGCTCTCCGGTCAAGCTTTATTTCTCCGCCCAGAAAATAGTCGGGGTCTATCCTGCCCAGGACAACGTTGGCATCGGTTATCGTGGGCAGGGTGCCGCCGGTCATGTGGCAGGCCGGTCCCGGGTCGGCCCCGGCGCTGTGCGGCCCCACCCTCAGGGCGCCGCCGGTATCAATCCAGGCAATGCTTCCCCCGCCGGCGCCTATCTCGACAAGGTCGATAACGGGTGTTTGCAGCGGGTACCCGGAACCTTTACTGCCGTGGGCATGGGGGCTGATGGCGGCGCTGCCGACCTCGTAATTCATGGCCAGCTTGGGCCGGCCGTTCTCCACCAGACCGGCCTTGGCGGTGGTGCCGCCCATGTCAAAAGAGATGACGTTGTCATATCCCAGTCGGGTTCCCAGGGCGGCGGCGGCGATAACACCCGCGGCGGGGCCTGATTCAACCATGGTGGCCGGTTTTTCCCTGGCTACTTTACCCGTCATCAAGCCTCCGCTGGACTGCATCACGTAAAGGCCGGCTTTAAATCCCCTGGAGACTATCTCTGCCTGGAGTTTGCTCAGGTAACGGGTAACCGAAGGCATAAGCACGGCATTGATGACCGTGGTACTGGCCCGGAAATATTCCCGGAACTCAGGGTTAATCTCGGAAGACAGCGTCAGATAAGCTTCCGGAAACTCAGCTCTGATTATCTCTCCGGTTCTCTTTTCGTGGTCGGGATTGATGTACGAATGGAGAAAACACACCGCGATCGTTTCCGCGCCTTCTTTTTTTATCTGTTGTACTACCTGTCTCACCTCATCCTCGTTAAGCGGACTGAGCACGTCACCTTCCGCGGTCACCCGCTCGGTGACTTCATAGCACAGGTACCTGGGGATAAGCGGTACCGGCTTGTCAAAAAACAGGTCGTAGAGAGACGGCCGTATCTGCCTTTGAATTTCCAGAATATCCCTAAAACCCCGGGTGGTAATAAAAGCGCCCTTGGCCACCTTATTCTCGATGATGGCGTTGGTGGCGATAGTCGTGGCATGAACTATCTGGGCCACTTCCGGGGGATTAACGGCCGCCTGTGAGACTATTCTCTCGACGGCGCGTAAAAAACCTTCGGAAAGGTCTTTGGGAGTGGTCTGAACCTTCGAAGTCCGGTACTCGCCGGTGTCGAGATTTATCAGCACCGCATCGGTAAAAGTGCCGCCGATATCAACCCCAAATCTGTATTGCGCCATTATGCAGCTCTCCTGTTCTCACCGGTTACCTCTCA
Organism: uncultured bacterium; assembly: GCA_965369965.1. Classification (GTDB taxonomy): domain Bacteria; phylum Chloroflexota; class Dehalococcoidia; order Dehalococcoidales; family RBG-16-60-22; genus JACZSH01. The sequence continues at coordinate 5,897 of CBDUSH010000078.1, forward strand.
ATCCGGCCGTCTCCGCCACATCCACTTCCCAGGCAGCCGTGTCGATGGCGACACCATAGACTTCACGGGCTCTGGCCGGGGAAACTTTACCGCCTCTGACATCGTCAAGCACTGCCTGCGGGTCTCTTTCTCTGGCGTTTCCGAAACCGCCTCCCCCCGGGGTCTGGATACTGACGATATCGGTAGGCCCGGCATCGAAAGTAGCTTTGGAACCAACGTCCCGGAAATTTCCGGTATCGGGGTTGAGCAGATATTTGGCGCCTCTGCCGTCCTGCCCCCCGTATATGCCGCGGGGAGGGAACTTGACGGTATCCGCCAGGATGGTAACCGTCGCCTCGTGGTCACGGTATCGATAGTCCCTTCTTAAGCCGAGTCCTCCCCGGAACTTTCCGGCGCCCTCGGAATCCGGTATCAGTTCATATTTCATCAGCAATACAGGATAGCCGATTTCCGTCTCTTCGATGGGAGAGTTCTCCGCGTTCTGCAGGGCGGGCTGAACCGCGTCAACGCCATCCTTGTTAGGCCGGGCGCCGAAACCGCCGCCGTTGGTTTCCAGGAAAACGTAATACTCATCGCTGCGTGGGTCGACACCGCCAAAGGCGATGTGCAGGATACTCTTCTTACTCTCCGCAGGCACCCGCTCCGGCATCGCCTTCGAGAAAGCCCTGAGCACGGCCTCGGCGGTCTTTTGCCCGACTTCCCATCCTCCGACCACTGCTGCCGGATAAGTACAATTTATCGCCGTCCCCGGTGGCGCAATCAGTTTCACCATCCGGTAGAAACCGTCGTTGGTGGGCAGGTCGGGGGGAAGCAGGGCGCGGACGGGGAAAGCTATCGCCGAGTAGGTCATGGCGAAGGTAGAGTTCATCATTCCCCGGCGCTGGGGGTCCGAGCCGGTCAGGTCGACGGTCACGTCACCGTCCCGGATGATGACTCTGGCCCGGATATATATCGGCTTATCGACGATACCGTCGTCGTCGACGTAGGCGTCGCCTTCGAAAACACCGTTGGGAAACTTTTCAAATTCATGGCGGACCCGGCGGGCGGTATAATCATAAAGCTGCGCTATGGCCGCGTTCACCGCCGTGACGCCGAATTTATCCAGCAGTTCTACCATTCTCCTGGTGCCGAGCTTATTGGAGGCAACCTGCGCCCTCAGGTCACCGGCGGACTCTTTCTTGCCGCGCACATTGGCGATAAACCATTTCAGCAGGTCTTTATCAATTTCGCCTCTCTTGACAAACTTCACGCCGGGTACAATCAGGCCTTCCTGGAATATATCGGTGGTGATGGCGATGCTTCCCGGAGCCCGGCCGCCGATATCCACGTGGTGGGCGGCATTGGCCACATAGCCGAATATTTTATCCTGGTAATAAATCGGAGAAATAAGGGTCACGTCGTTCAGGTGAACCATGTTGCGATGGGCGTCGTTGACCAGTATCCCGTCCCCGGGCTCAAGGTTTTCCACCCCGTATTCTTTTAATACCTCCGGAACGGAAAAGACCAGGGCGCCGAGGTGGGAAGGGTGCGCCGAAGACTGGTCAACCATCTTCCCGTTGACGTCAAAGATAGTGCATGAATAGTCGCTGCGGGTTTTGACGTTAGTCGAATAGGCCGACCTGGCCAGAGCCGCCCCCATTTCTTCAACGGTAGCATGTATCACATTACGGATAACCTCAAGCCGGATGGGATCCGGATTTGAAGGCTGGTTCTCGACTGAATCAATTGTGTTCATCGGTCTCCCCACTGGCGAGGGCACCGGTAAACGGGGTATTCGCTTTCGGTATAAACGCTACCCTGCCACGTACCGGCTCGCCGGAATTTTTGAACTTATTTCCGCGTTAAC
>CBDUSH010000079.1:0-7683 GCA_965369965.1 uncultured bacterium
TGAGGCGAAGCGCCGCGGAACTGCTTGGCTCGACGGAAGATGAAACAGTCATCGATGCCCTTATTCCGGTATTGAAGGACAAGGACAGGTTCGTCCGTCAGGAAGCAATACTGGCCCTAAGAAAGATAGGCGGCTCAAGAGCCGTAGAACATCTTAGCCAGGCTTTAGACACCGAAAAGAATGAATTCGTCAGAGATTTTATAAAAATGGCCCTGGAAAGACTGCAAAGGTAAAGAATCTGCCTCGCCCTGACACCGCCCCTTCCCTCTCCATTGCCTTAACTATGTTCCGCCCCTTATGATTACTCTCCATCCACAATGACATGGACAGCTTCAGGGTATTTGTGAACCTCACTGACCTTGTCTATCTCTCTACCATCTAGAAAATTTACTACATAGCTGCCTGGAATGCTAAGTGGTATACTTATTAATAAAATACAGCCAGTAAAGGGAGGTGTGTCATGCCAAAAGGTACGATCAAAACACTCATGGAACGTGGTTACGGATTTATCAAGACCGAACAGGAAGGTGACCTCTTCTTCCATCGCAACGATTTGGAAGGAGTGGAATTTAATAGCCTTACCGAAGGTCAGGAAGTGGAATTTGAGAAGGGACAGGGGCGTGACAGCCGTCCGAAAGCCAATAAGGTGCGACTTGCCGGAACTCAAGCACCTGACGATGGTGGAAGTGACCAAAGCGGAGATGACAAGGGTGGAGAATAGGACGAAGTCTAGGCGTAGAACCACTCACGTCCAAGGGCTTATTACCCTCAATCCATCATAGCAGAAGACGGCTTCAGACTGTCCTCAAACCTCACTGGCCTGATATGCCTTGGGATTACAGGTGGGGGTTTTTATGCCCTCCGTATTTCATTTTAAAAACCAGTAATATTGCTACCTGAATGAAACCGACTGAATTCTAGAGAATAATTGGCAGAAGACGAAAATAAATGCCATATACAATCCAGCCTAACAAAGCCAATAGCAGTAAAGCTGTAAAGGTTGTGCTTATCTCATAGGCACTTTTAAGTTTATAAACACGGACAAGTTGAGGAATAAAACTGATACTTATCAACATTCCTGCGGCTTGCCCGATTAAATCCGCCCAAACCATAATTCCCACTCCTTCTGGTTTTCCCTATTATAGGTTTAGGAAATATTCATCTATGACAATAACCTATCCCGGCTCATGACAGGGATGCCTTAAAGAACTTCAAGCGTCACTGAAAACTGGCCGGCCTGTATATTCAAGCGCCATCTCCAGGCTTTCCCGCCTGCCCAAGTCTTAATGGTCATCGTATCTACCTGCCACCCGTATTGACCGGTATTATCGCCAGCCAAAAGTATATCAGGCAAAGGAAGTCACTCTATTTATTTTACAGAACCAAGCCGGATAGGTTAAGATATAATTATGATAATAAGCAATATTAGAAACAGATTCGCAGGCACCATCATTGTTTTGGCATTGATAGTCTCAGGGTTAATCCTTGCCGCTTGTTCCAGCTCTCCCGTGTTAGCCAGTGACGTACGCAATATATCTGACGGGCTTAACTGTATTTGCGGTAGCTGTGACGAGCTGGTGAGTGAGTGTGACTGTGAAACCGCCGAGCAACTGACCACCCAGGTGACAAAGGCTTTATCCAGGGGTCACTCCGCAGAGAAAGTTACTCAAGACCTGGTGCAACGGTATGGACAACGCATACTGGCCGTCGCCGCCACCCCGTAATTTTCATCATTGAGTTAGTCCCTCATTAATTTCCTTCGCCGCTGCCCCTTCCTGCCTGGAGTCGATTCCTGCATTGACGAAGCTGGTTCCGGTTGCTAAACTGATATCGAGGCCACCCGGCACAATCCCGCGCTATATCCAACCTGCTCCGGATACATCCATCCGTTTAAGGTAATGGGCGGTAAAGGAGAGTCAAATTGGTAAAGAAGAAACACCGTGGACTGGTCCAGATTTTCACCGGCGACGGCAAGGGTAAAACCACCGCCGCGCTGGGGACGATACTCAGGGCCTCGGGACAGGGTCTGCGTGTCTTCATCGTCTTTTTTATGAAAGGCAAGTACCCTTACGGTGAATTCAGCACCCTTACCATGCTGCCCAACGTCGAAGTCGCCAGCTTCGGACTGCGCTGTTTTATTAAACAGTCCAAGGTTAAACCGGAAGAAATAGAGCAGGCGGTGCTGGCCCTGGCGACCGCCCGCGAGGCTATGCTCGGCGGTAAATACGACATCATCGTGATGGACGAGGTCAACATCGCCCTCTGGTACAACCTCATCGCGCTTGATGACGTCGTCAAATTAATCGAAGATAAACCTCTCGAGGTAGAGCTCATCCTCACCGGCCGCTACGCCGAACCCAAACTGATCGAGCTGGCCGACCTGGTGACCGAAATGGTAAAGTTAAAGCATCCTTTCGACCAGGGAATACGCGCTCGCCAGGGAATTGAATACTAAATATGGCGGAACCGGTTCTTAAAGGTTGTTAAAATTGACGAGTTTATCGGCTAACCGCCAGAAACAGATTTGGAGTTCGTTTGCCACTTAAACTCCTCTTAGGCACCAACAACCAGGCCAAAATCCGGGAATACCGGAGCCTGCTGGCTGGCTTGCCTTACCGGCTGGTGACCCTCGCCGAGCAAGGTATCACTACCGTGGTTGACGAGACCGGAGAGACCTTAGAAGAAAACGCGCGCTTAAAGGCAACCCGGCTGGCTGCCGAGAGCCATCTGTTAACCTTGGCCGATGATTCCGGACTGGAGGTTGACGCTCTGGGTGGAGAGCCGGGCCCGCTTTCGGCGCGCTATGCTGGCGAAAATGCCTCGGACAGTGATAGAATGGACTATCTTCTAGCGCGACTGCGGGATGTGCCCTGGGCGCGGCGCACTGCCCGGTTCCGCTGTGTGATCGCCATTGCCGCCCCTGACGGGAAGACAATGTTGTGTGCCGGAGAATGTCCGGGATTAATAACCTTCGCTCCGCGGGGTGAATACGGCTTCGGCTATGACCCGGTCTTCTATCTTCCGGAGATGGACCGGACCATGGCGGAGTTGCCGCCGGAAGTAAAGAACCGGCTCAGCCACCGCAGCCAGGCCGCCCGGCAGGTAGGCCGTATACTGGAGAAATCTGGAGAACAATAGCCATGGTTTTTAGCAAGCATACTGAAAACGGCGGGAGCCAGTCGGACTGATGACCGGACTTTCCGATTCTTTTCAACGCCCCATTGATTATCTGCGCATCTCGGTTACCGACCGCTGCAACCTGCGCTGCGTCTACTGTATGCCCGCCGATGGCATCCGCCTGATGCCGCACGCTGACATTCTCAGCTATGAAGAAATCCGCAGCGTTGCCCAAGCCGCCGCCGAACTGGGTATCAGCAAGATACGGATTACCGGTGGCGAACCGCTGGTCAGGTCCGGCTTACCCGGACTGATAGCTATGCTGGCCGAGATTAAGGCCATAGATGATATTTCCCTGACCACCAACGGCATTCTGCTCGCCGGCTACGCGGCGGAACTGAAGGCAGCCGGTCTGCGCCGGGTAAACGTAAGCCTGGACACACTCGACGCCGTCAAGTTCAAGCGTATCTGCCGGAACGGCCGCCTCAAAGACGTCATGGAAGGCATTGAGGCCGCCCGGACGGCCGGGCTTAATCCGGTCAAAATCAACATGGTGGTCATGTCGGGCGTTAATGACGACGAATTACTCGATTTTGCCCGCCGGACGGTTACCGACGCATGGCACGTCCGTTTTATCGAGCATATGCCCTTTGCCAAAAATGACAGCCGCGCCTCCTTCCTGTCGGTGGCCGAGATGAAACAGCGCCTGGCAGAGCTTGGAGAACTGGAACCTTGCTCTTTCAAGGGCAACGGGCCGGCCAAATACTTCCGCTTCCCCGGGGCAAACGGCACTATCGGCTTCATCACCCCGGTCAGCGAGCATTTCTGTTTCCACTGTAACCGCCTCCGGCTGACCGCCGACGGCAAGCTCCGCCTTTGCCTGATGGGAGAGGAGGAAATCGATTTACGGCAATCCTTACGCGGCGGCGTCTCCGCTGACGAGTTGAAAAAACTGATTAAAATCGCCGTCGCCAGCAAGCCACTGCGCCACCATCTGGCCAACGGCCAGGTGCCCCAGGACCGCCCCTTCTCCCAGGTAGGAGGCTAATTATGAAGAAACTGACTCATCTTGATAAAGCGGGCCGACCCCGCATGGTGGACGTCACCGGCAAGCCGGATACACACCGCCGAGCAGTGGCTAAAGGACTGGTCAGGATGCAACCGGCTACCTTTTCCCGCCTGCATGACGGCCGGATAGCCAAAGGAGATGTTCTCACCGTGGCTCAGTTAGCCGGCATAACCGCCGCCAAGAAAACGCCCGATTTGATTCCGCTCTGCCATCCGATTCTCATTGACGGTGTCGGCATCGAGTTCAACCTTGATGAGGAAAACAGCACTGTAGAAATTACGGCCACCGTGGAGAGCACCGGCAAAACCGGCGTGGAGATGGAGGCGATGACCGCCGCCGCCGTCACTGCCCTCACCATCTACGATATGTGCAAGGCAATCGACCGTGGCATCCGGATCGAAAATATCCGCTTGATTAAAAAGAGCGGCGGAAAAAGCGGTGACATAACCCTTGAATAGTAGCCGTTTTTGTTATATACTATTCCACCACTGGCACAATATTGGAGGTGTACCATGAAACTATCCTGCCTTCAGGAAAATCTGAACAAAGGACTAAACATAGTCAGCCGGGCGGTGGCTACCAGGACGACGCTGCCTATCACCAGTAATATCCTGCTCGCCACGGACCAGTCTCGCCTGAGGCTGACCGCTACCAACCTGGAAATGGCCATCACCTGCTGGATTGGCGCCAAGATTGAGGAAGAAGGGGAAATCACGATTCCCGCCCGCCTTCTCTCCGAGTTTGTCGGTTCCCTGCCCAATGATACCATTGACGTAAGCCTTTCTCCCCGCACCAAAACCCTGGAACTGAAGTGCGCCCGGTTCGAAGCCCGCATCAGCGGAGTTGATGCCAAAGACTTCCCGCCGATACCGAAAATCGAGGAAGGCGTCACCACCACCGTCGAAGCCGAAGCTTTCCGCCAGGGAACCAGCCGGGTTGTTTTCGCCGCCGCCACTGAAGAGTCGCGCCCGGTACTCACCGGAATTGATGCTATGTTCGACGGCGATTCACTGACACTGGCCGCCGCTGACGGCTTTCGGCTGGCCGTTTACAAGCTCCCCTTGGCCACTCCGGTTAACCCGCAGACAGAGGTCATTATTCCCGGCCGCACGCTCTCTGAACTGGGGCGGCTTATGGCTGACCAGGAAGAAGCCATCGAGATTACGGTCAATCCCGGCAAGAGCCAGGCGCTTTTCCGCCTGAATAACGTTGAGGTCGTTTCACAGCTTATCCAGGGCACTTTTCCTAACTATTCCCAGCTCATCCCACAGAGCAAGAACACCCGCATGGTGGTTAACGTGGCCGATTTCTTAAGAGCCACCCGCACTGCCTCCATTTTTGCCCGCGACGGCAGCGGGATTGTCCGGCTCGTCATCACCCCGGGCGCTGAACTGGGCCCGGCCAAGCTGACCGTTTCCGCCCGCTCCGAAGAGATCGGCGACGATACCGGTGAAATTGACGCCACCGTCGAAGGAGAAGAAGCCAAGATTGCCTTCAATGGCAAATATCTCACCGACGTTCTCAGCGTACTCGATGAGGCCCAGATAGCCTTGGAAACCACGAATCCCTCCAGCCCCGGCGTCCTCCGCCCGGTGGGTACGGACCAGTACATCCACGTCATCATGCCAATGTTTGTTCAGTGGTGAAGATTAACCAGAGTTAAAAAAGGGGAGCCAAGATGCTCCTCTTTTTTTACCGGTGGCTTAATTCCCACGCCCGCACTATCCTATCTGTTTTATCTTAAGGTAAAATCATCTTAGTCATGAAACCGGAGGTAGTTCGTATGGAGCAATATGAAGGCGCGGAAGCATTTGTCGAAGTATTAAACGCCCACGGCGTGGAGAATATCTTCTTTAATCCGGGTTCGGTGACCGCTCCCATCCAGATAGCCATCTCCAAATACCGGACAGCCGGTAAGCGCGCCCCCAGACTAATACTCTGCCTGGACGAATCATTGACCATGACCGCCGCCCACGGACACTATATGGTCTCCGGACGGCCGCAGGTAGCCATGGTGCACTGCGAACTGGGTACACAGCGCGTCGGTGGCGCCTTCCTTAATGCGCAATTCGGACGCATTCCGGTCATTCTATGGGCCGGATTGCAACATCCATCATCGCCGCGGGTAAACTGGAAACAAGAACCCTACGACCAGGGACTCATCGCGCGCAATTCGGTCAAGTGGGACCACCAGATAAGCAGCGATGAAGATATCCACCAGGTTCTCCAGGAAGCCTTCCGGCACGCTTACACCGAGCCTTACGGTCCGGTCTACCTGTCTTTCCCCCCCGACATGCTCAAGAAAAAGATCGACCGGGTGGAAATCCCGCCCTCATCCGAAACCGTCGTATCATCAGCCGCCCCGGCTGACCTCGACCGCCTGAACCAGGCCGCCGAGATATTGATTGAAGCGGAAAATCCGCTGATAATCGCCGGTTACAGCGGCCGGCACCATCAATCGGTAGCCTCGCTGGTGGAATTAGCCGAAACCCTGTCGGCGCCGGTTGTTACCAGCCAGGTATGGATGAATTTTCCCCACACGCACCCCCTCTCTGCCGGTGTTGAACAGATTCGCGGCAGCCGGCGGACAAACCCCTTCGCCGAGGCTGACGTTCTGCTGGTCATTGACTATGACATGCCCTACGCCGGCACCGAGAGTTTACCCGGCCCGGATGCTAAAATCATCCATATAGACCTTGACCCAGCTACCCGGGGCAGACCCTTATGGGAGCGAGGCGCCGACATTTTCATCGAGGCCGACTCCAGGGAGGCGATACCGGCGCTCAACAGGATAATCAGCCGAAAGTTGACCCCCGAAAAACAGGAACGCTTCCGGGAACGTTTTAAGCGGCTGGAAAATAAGCACCGGCAGCAGCGGGATGGCTGGCAGGAGATGGCGTTAAGCCAGGTCGACCGGAAACCAATATCGGCCGACTGGCTCTGCCACTGCATCGCCGAAGTTACCGACCAGGACGCGATAATAGTCAATTTCACCATCAGTCCGTCGGCTTCGGTGACCGATCAGATTCCCCGCACCCGACCGGGGACGTATATTGGTAACGCCGGCGGTTCTGTCCAATGGGCGCTGGGGGCAGCGCTGGGCGCCAAACTGGCGGCGCCTGAAAAAACGGTAGTCAGCGTGATGACGGATGGCGGCTTCGTATGGAGCTGCCCGGTGGCCACTCTCTGGACGGCCCGCGCCTATCAAGCCCCGTTTCTGGCTGTCATCCTGAACAACCAGGGATATAATATTATCCGAAATATGGTAAAGAAGGGTCACCCTGATAATGAGTTCACTGGCGAAGCTGCCTTTGAGGCTGGGGTAGACATCGAACCACCACCCGATTACGCCCTGGTGGCCCAGGCCTGCGGTGCCTACGGGCGGACGGTAGAAGACCCGGCCGATGTCCTGCCCGCATTGAGAGAGGCTCTCGAACAGGTACGCAACGGAAAACTGGCCGTGCTTGATGTAAAGATAGAGAGAATTTAAAAGGGTT
>CBDUSH010000080.1:0-7677 GCA_965369965.1 uncultured bacterium
TAAACATTTTCAGCAATCGTTATATTATGCCTCACCCGGACAGCATCGTCAAACCGCCTGGAAAAAGCAGCCTCTCTTAAAGGATTCCGCGCATAACCAATTTTTTAATAATTTATCCTGAAGGCAAATACACCGGGTTGACATTCAAAGCAGTGCTGGTATTAAATTCTGGTTGGTGTTTCTTAATACGAAAATATGAAAAATATGAAAATATCTTAACAGGGAGTGTGTATCATCATGACGAAAAACATCACCATAAAGGCGGGGCAGATTGAGGTAGCCGCCGAATTGAATGACTCCGGGACCGCCCGGGCAATCTGGGACGTCCTGCCCATTAAAGCTCGCGGTAACCGCTGGGGCGACGAAATATACTTTTCCATTCCGGTGGAGCGCGATGAAGAAAACGCCCAGGCCGTGGTTGCGGTGGGTGATCTGGCTTACTGGCCAACCGGGAACGCTTTTTGCCTTTTCTTCGGGCCCACACCGATGAGCAGTGGCGCCGAGCCGGTTCCAGCCAGCCCCTGTAATGTTTTCGGTAAAATCATCGGTGACGCTGCTGTTTTGAAACAGGTGCCGTCCGGAGCCGAAATAATTATTGAGCAAGAAAACTAAGGGACGCTCCGGCAAAACTGAAATAAGCTCCCGTCAGGAACAAGGCGATTATAATCAGATTCCACCAGCTTAACCGGAAGAATCGCCTCGGTTTACGGTTAATCCCGAAGATAAACAACAAAGTCATTACTATCACCAGGACAGCCGTGATCAGATGACTTTCCGAAACGGCGGATAGTACCGGCGCCTTGAGATAGAGCAGGTCATCGATAGGAATGATCGTGGCGTTAAAAAGGTTGCTGCCGATGATATTGGCGATAGCCATATCGGTGGCGCCCATTCTCATCGCGGTGTAAGAAACGGTCATTTCAGGCAGGGTGGTGCTGAAAGCGAGGATAAGACTTCCCACAAAGCTTTTTCCCCACCCGGTAACCAGGGCTATTTCGTCGCCGATAAACGCCAGCCAGATTCCGGCGCCGATAATGATAACCGCCGAAGCCGCGAAACCGCTGTAAACTTTCCAGGACTTTTCCTCTCCGTAATCCAGTCCGGTTTCCGGCTCGGTATTCTGACGTTTTTCGACCCAATATATCACTCTCACAAAGACAAAATACAGCAGGACAATAACCGGCGCGTACCAGCCCAGCCACAACAGCCCGAAGAAAGAAAATCTTAAGTCGACAAAAATACCGGCGGCAATGACGGCCACCATTATCAGGCTGGACCAGCCGGTCAGGCGATGAGTCTGGCTGGCGGAAGCCAGTATCGGGCCGTTCCGGTAGGCTATATCCAGTATTGCCAGGTTAAAAAGATTAAAAGCGTTGGCGCCCAGGATATTGCCCACTGTCAGGTCCGGCTCTCCGATAAGGGTTATGGCGCTGACGCCGTTGAAAAGCTCCGGGAGAGAAGTAACCAGGGCCAGCAGGACAAAGCCTATCCAGACACCGCCCAGCCCGCTCTTAACGGCGATGATATCCCCATATTTGGCGACTCTTTTACCCGAAATAAATATGAGGAGAATGCAAATAATAAGTTTAACCCAGACCAACCCGTGCCTCCCTTGCTAGAGTAACTTTATGGCGGCTAACTGGAAATGTCAACGGTTGCTTTTTCCAAAAAGGACGGCTATAATACGTAGGTTGTTTTTCGGCGTATCGGCCGGCATCGAGTTAATATTTACAGATTAACCGCCCTTTTTTTCTGCGGTGACTTCTGTTATAATAGCACGGTTTTTACCCGGTATCTGCAAAACGCTATATGAAAAGAGACGAGTGAATGGAAGAATTTCAGGAATTTGAAGGCGGGGAAGTAGTCGGGACCAAGAGACAATTCATCATCTATTTGGCGGTAAACGCTGCCATCGGCATGTTTCTCTATTTCTTATTACAAAACGTTCAACAAGCTATCGCCGGTACCATCTTTCTGGCGCTTGTTATCGGCACCCTCATGTTCTGGAGGTTCCGGGTAGCCATTGCCTTTCTTGGCATAGTTTTGTTGCTGCTCACCGGCACTATTGATTTAGAACATACCATTAAATTTATGAGCTTGGACGTTATTCTGTTTCTGGTCGGGATGATGGTGATTGTGGCGCTATTACGGCGTTCCGGCTTTTTCCGCTGGTTGCTGGCTAAGGGCCTGAAGCTATCGAAATTTGAGCCTAACCGTTTGATGATAATGATGATGTTTCTGGCGGCGGCGATGGCGGCCATGGTGGACGAGGTAACCTCGATACTGTTCATAACCGCGCTGGTGCTTGATCTGTGTGACTACTTTGAAGTCAATCCGGTAAATTACATCATATCCGTAGTTCTGGCTACCAATATCGGCAGTTCCTGGACGGTATTGGGAAACCCGATAGGTATTCTGATTGCCCTCAGATCGGGATTAACTTTTGAGGATTTCATACAGACCGCCTTTCCCATCGGTGTGGTCTCACTTGTTTCCGTTATGATCATTGTTCTGATATGGCAGAGAAAAGACCTCAGCCTGCTCAAAGAAAAAGTGAAAGCCAAATCGGAAAAAGAAGAATCCGGCTTCCTTGACAAGTGGGCACAGATCAAAGATAACAAACTCTTTATTGGTAGCGCCGCCATCTTTATCATGGTTATTATCTCTCTCGCCCTTCATTACCGGCTGGAACTGATGCTGGGACTTCAAAAAAATACCCTGCTGGTGGCCATCTCTATTGCCGGCGCTGGAATTGTGATGCTCTGGAAGAGAAGTGAGGCTCGGGATTTCATACAGAAAGACGTTGACTGGTGGACCTTATTATTTTTCATGTTCCTCTTCGCCAAAGCTGGTGCTCTTGAATATGTCGGGCTTACTGAAGTGATTGCCAAAGCCCTCGGCGGGTTAGCTGCCGGTGGTTCGGTTGATCCCCTGATGATGCTGATATTATGGATTTCAGGGTTGACCTCGGCGGCGATGGATAATGTGGTCGTCGTGGCCGCATTTATTCCCGTGCTTCAGAGTCTTACCCAGGTCATTGCCGGCAGCCAGGTGCTCTGGTGGTCGCTCCTTTTGGGCGGTTGCTACGGCGGCAACATGACCATGGTGGGTTCCACGGCTAACATTGTAGCGCTGGGTGTCCTGGAGACGAGGAAGGGATACCATATGACGCTCAGGCACTGGATATTAATCGGTTTGTGGGGCTCTCTGGTACCGATGGCGATTGGTACCGTGGCGCTATTATTATTTTACTAAGCCTCCCTCAATTTCTTGCCCTTGCGCTCGCCGGAGACTATAATAGAAGTGCGTGCCCCTGTAGCTCAGGTGGATAGAGCACCAGCCTCCGAAGCTGGGTGCGAGCGTTCAAGTCGCTCCAGGGGCGCTTTATTGCGATTAAGGAGAGATAATGTCGGATCAAGCAAAAACCATCGAAATCAGGTGGCACGGCCGCGGCGGCCAGGGTGCGGTTACTTCCGCCGAGTTAGTCGCTCAGGCAGCGATTCGGGAAGACAAATACGCCCAGGCCTTTCCCGCTTTCAGTCCGGAAAGAAGAGGCGCTCCGGTGCTGGCCTTTAACCGGGTTAACCGCGAAAATCCAATTCGTACCCGGGCGGAAGTAGACCAGCCGGATGTCGTTATCGTCCTCGATTCCGGATTACTCTCAATAGTAAACCCTACCTCAGGACTGAAAGATACCGGAATAATTATCGTAAATACCAAAAAAACCAGTGATGAGATCAGAAAAGAATTAGGCATCAAACAAAGAGTCGCCACCGTGGATGCCACCAAAATAGCTCTGGAGACGCTGGGCGTACCCATTGTCAATACTACTATGGTCGGCGCTCTGATAAAGACTACGGGCGTTATCGAACTGGAGTCGATGGAAGCGCCTCTCCAGAAACGCTTCGGAAGGCTGGCCGAACGAAATGTCCAAGCCATGAATAAAGCTTTTAAAGAAACTTCGGTAGGGGAGCATTGATAAATGGCCGAGACTCAGGATAAACCGAAAGCTGAAGACGAATTAACCTGGAAAGATATCGAAATAGGCTGCTTCATCACCGAACCGGGCAGCGCCCGCCGGTTCAGAACCGGGGACTGGAAGTCAAAAAGCCCGATATTTGACTTCAACAAGTGTAACAAATGCACCCTGTGTTTTTATTACTGCCCGGAAGGATGCATCGCCCAGAACAAAGAAGGATACTTTGAAGCTGACTTGTTTTACTGCAAAGGATGCGGCATCTGTGATGTAGAATGTCCCAAAGATGCCATCACGATGGAGGAGGTAGTTTAATGGCGAAAGCGGAAGGTATTGAAGTCTCTATCGCCGTCGCGGATGCGGTTATGTTAGCCGATGCCGACGTGGTAGCGGCTTATCCCATCACACCCCAGACCCATATCGTGGAACACCTTGCCGAACTGGTTAACAACGGCGAATTGACGGCGTCTTATATTCCCGTTGAATCGGAACATTCGGCAATGAGCGCCTGTCTCGGCTCGTCGGCAGTCGGTGCCAGAACATTCACCGCTTCCGCCAGCCAGGGATTGGAACTGATGCACGAAGTGTTGTTCGTGGCCTCCGCCATGCGCCTGCCCATAGTGATGGCGGTAGCCAACCGGGCGCTTTCGGCGCCGATAAGTATCTGGGGCGACCACTCGGACGCGATGGCCACCCGGGATACGGGCTGGATACAGATATTTGTTGAGAACGGGCAGGAAGCGGTCGACCATACCATCTGCGCCTTCCGTATCGCCGAGGATAACCGGGTCTTGCTGCCGGTGATGATTCACATGGACGGCTTTCACCTGACTCACATGGTTGAGCCGATCATTCTTCCCGAACAGAGTGAAGTGGACGCCTTTCTGCCTGATTATCATTTCCCTCTTGCCCTTGACCCTGAAAAACCGGTTACCATGGGCGCTTTTGCCTCACCGGCCATTTATACGGAAGTAAAGTACGCTCAGGACCAGAACCTGCGCGCGGCTAAGGACGTGATACTGGAGTGCTGGCAGGAATTTGGCAAAAAGTTCCAGAGGCATTACTCCCCGATAGAAACCTACCACAGCCAGGGCGCTAAAACCGTTTTACTGACTATGGGAAGCTATAGCGAGACGGCCATGGTCGCCGTAGACAAGATGAGGAGTGAAGGGCAGGATGTCGGCCTGATAAAGCTGCGCTTATGGAGACCCTTCCCTTACGCGGAACTTCGTGAAGCGGTGAAAGACGCTGAAACCCTGGTTGTTCTGGACAGAGCGCTTTCTTTTGGCGGTCCCGGGGGTCCGGTATGTTCCGAAATCAAGGCCGCTTTATACAATCAGGAAAAGAAGCCAAAGGTGGTCGGCTTTGTCGGCGGCCTGGGGGGGCGGGCTATCTCTCCTTCCGGGTTCGCAGATATGGTTAATGACGGTATCAAAATAGCCGGCACCGGCAGCCGGCAGGAATACGAGATGTTTGAGGTGAGGGAATAATGGAGACGACTGCGTTACACGGCCCCGGAATAATCACCGAAGAAGAACCTTTCGTCCCCGGACACCGGGCATGCAGTGGTTGCGGTGAAGCGCTGGCGGTCAGGCTGGCGGCTAAAGCCGCCGGCAAGAACATCATCATCGTCAATGCCACCGGTTGTATGGAGGTAGTGGCTTCCCCGTTCCCCTATACCGCCTGGCAGGTACCCTGGGTGCATACTTTATTCGAGAATACGGCGGCGGTCGCTTCCGGCGCCGAAGCCGGTTTAAAATCCATGATCGCCAAAGGGTTGGCTGCCGACCGGGGCGTGAAAATAATGGCTTTAGCCGGCGATGGAGGCACCAGCGATATCGGACTGCAGGCGCTTTCCGGAGCCCTGGAAAGAGGGCATGACTTACTCTATGTCTGCCTCGACAATGAAGCCTATATGAATACCGGGATACAAAGGTCTTCGGCGACGCCCTACGGCGCGGCGACAACCACCTCTCCGGCCGGTAAAGTAATTTCAGGTCAGGTAACCTGGAAGAAAAATATGCCGGCTATCGCCGTAGCGCATGATATCCCTTACGTCGCCACCGCCAGCCCCAGTTATCATAAAGACCTCATGCGAAAAGTCGCTAAAGGACTGGCCACTCCCGGCCCCGCCTATCTTCACGTTTTATCGGTCTGCCCGGTCGGCTGGAGATGCGCCGCTGACGCCACCATTAAATTAGGCCGTCTGGCCGTCAAGACCGGAGTATTTCCGCTCTATGAAGTTGAAAACGGGCGCTACAAAATAAATATCAAGCCGACGCAATTAGCGCCGATTAAAGAATATCTGCAGCTCCAGGGAAGGTTCCGCCACCTGAGCGAAGATACCACCGGTGAAATAGAGGACAGAGTGCACCGGGAATACGCCAAACTCGTCGCCCTGGCCAGTGACAGTAAAGAATAAACAGGTTCCGGGGGCATTGTCTTTTTAACGGCTTGGCCGATACCGGGCGGTTACTTCAGGTTAAGGCTTGCCCCGTTATCGGCGCTCTGTTAAACTTCCATGGCGGGGTGTAGCGCAGTTCGGTTAGCGCGCATGGTTTGGGACCATGAGGTCGGAGGTTCAAATCCTCTCACCCCGACCACACACGCCCTGCCGCTTGGATACTTCACAGACTCTCCTAACCCTACCTGTCTAATTATAGGGGTGCAGTCCAATATAACACCATGTTTGTTGTTCGTCTATTAAGTATTTACAGCTAAATAATGTTACAAAGGGGCATACCACATTGATGATGACTAACAGATATTGTCAGGCAGTAGAGTGTTATGATGCAGTGGGGGCACACAAACAGTTTTCACCAGTGGACAATAAAAGTCTGAGATCGACCTCCGCCGGACAGTACCGAACAACTTGACGTAATGTTCAGATTACGTAATGGCGTGCTACTGGTCTTCAATAGGTTCCTTTCCTTGGTCAGCGCCCGCTACGCCTTGGGGGTTTATGATCTAACTTAGCTATCCAGGGCACAGTTCCGATAGAACTATGCAATTACCATTCTAGGGTGTTGAGGTAAAAAAGCGAAGCCCCTCCTTTTTAGGGGAAGTCCACAAAATTATTTTGGCTAGCCTGACCGCCTAAGGCTTAGTAGCTTTTTGATGCCTGATTATTAGCCAGATGATTAGGCCAATGGTTATACACCCGGCAATAATACCGGCAATGAGCCACTGGTTGACCTCTGTGGGTGGGGTGGGTGATGGCACAGGTGATGGCACAGGGGCTGGCGTTGGCGTTGGCGCTGGTGTCGGCGCTGGTGTCGGTGGTGGCGCAGGTGGTGCCTTGACAATCAATGTACCTGACAGGCCATCCACGGTCACGCTGTAGGTTCCGCTGGCATCCTTTGCGGTGGTAAAGGTGACTGTCTGGCTGGCGCCGCCAGCCAGGGTTACATCCTTGGTGTCGGCCGCCACATTATCTATCTTAAGGGTTACCTGATAGCCGCCCGAGAGGTCTCCGGTGTTGGTCAGGAGAACGCTGATGGTTGCGCTTTCCTCTATATCAACCTCAGCTGGAGATACGGTCAAGTCACTGGCAGCGAAAGTAGCTGGCACAGGCGGCGGCTGGACCGTAAATGTTCCTGAGAGGCTATCCACGGTCACGCTGTAGGTTCCGCTGGCATCCTTTGCAGTGGTAAAGGTGACTGTCTGGCTGGCGCCGCCAGCCAGGGTTACATCCTTGGTGT
>CBDUSH010000081.1:0-7601 GCA_965369965.1 uncultured bacterium
TCAAGTAAACCGGGTGGCCGCCCTGAAATATCAGGGAGGAAAGTCCGAGCTCCACTGGGCAGGATGCTGGGTAACACCCAGGAGGGGTGACCCTACGGAAAGTGCCACAGAAACATACCGCCTCGCTTTTTGCGGGGTAAGGGTGAAATGGTGAGGTAAGAGCTCACCAGCGGCCGGGTGACCGGTCGGCTGGGCAAACCCCTTCCGGAGCAAGACCAAATAGAGGGACATAGGAACGCCCGGTCCGTTCCCCGGGTAGGTCGCTTGACCCTGATGGTAACATCAGGGCTAGATAGATGGCCACCGCTTCGATTCGTCGGAGTACAGAACTCGGCTTACAGGTTTACTTGACCCGTCTTTTTTCGCGTTTTTCCTTTTTCAATACTTACGGCCGGCTAATCGGGAAGCCCCTTCCGGGGATGGGTCGTGAATTTTGTTGCCTTCTTCGCCTCAATGTCGATGTATGCATCCGGTGCGGAGCCTGAAAAGCCGCACGTCCCGGCGTTATTTTAAAAGAAGAGTGTCATCACGCCGGGAAATGGGCCGGCCGGGAGAGCGTTCCCCGGGGCGGTTTGATTGTAGATGAATCTGGAATAGACTAAAATAGAAGCAGACAGGATACCACGGTATAAGTCCGGCATTACCGGAGCCGGGTATTCGATTTTATCGTCAGCGGTATAAAGAAAGAAGGGGAAATGTCGAAAAAGATCAGAACGTTACTATTCAGCTTGCTCCTGTTGGCCGCCCTGGCTCTGGCTTTCGGCTTCGGTTATAACACGGGGGGTCAGTCATCGCCGGATTCCGGTGAAGGTAAGGCAGTGCTGACGCAGGCGTGGGACTTCATCTTCAGCGACTATGTTGACCAGAGTAAACTCGATGAAAGCGCGCTGAGCCAGGCGGCGATAAAAGGTATCCTCGAGGAACTGGATGACCCGTACACCTCGTTTCTGAATGCGGAGAACTATCAATTGGGACTGGGCAGCCTGCACGGTGAAATTGAAGGCATCGGCGCTCAGGTCGGTATCCGGGAGGACCAGTTAACCGTTATCTCGCCTATTGCCGGCTCGCCGGCTGACCAGGCCGGAGTCGAGGCCGGTGACGTGATTCTGGAAGTGGACGGGCAACCGACTTCTGAAATGAGCCTGGCGGAGGCGGTGCTGAATATCCGTGGACCCAAGGGCACGGCGGTTATGCTGCTTATCCTTCATCAGGAAGAGACCGAACCGGTGGAGATTGAGATAATCCGGGACAGCATCGGGCTTACCACTACCATTTTCGAAATGAAGGAAGATATCGCCCATATTCGCATCACTCACTTTTCCGGACGCACCGCTGATGAAATGCTGCCGATCTTGGAGAGCCTGGTAGAACAGGGAGCCACCGGAATCATTATCGACCTGCGGCATAATCCGGGCGGCCTGCTTGACGAAGTGATTAGCGTCGTCTCTTATTTCATACCGGAAGGAGTGGTGGTAAAAGTAGTGGATAATCAGGGAGAGATTACCACTCGTGAAGTGACGCCGGTTCATGTGAAAGTTGACCTGCCGATAGTCGTTCTGGTCGACGGTGCCAGCGCCAGCGGCAGCGAGGTGCTGTCCGGCGCTTTGCAGGATTACGGGCGAGCCGTCGTCGCTGGGGAACAGACGTTCGGCAAGGGCAGTGTCAATATCTTCCGTCCACTCGATGACGGTTCGGGGTTGTATATCACCATCGCGCGGTGGCTCACCCCCGACGGTCGCCTTATCGAAGGTGAAGGCATAACGCCGGATATTGAATTGGATTTGGAAGAGGAAGATGCCGTCCAGTGGGCTATCGACTACCTGAAAGACCGGCAATAGGCAGTGAAGTAGCTAAATAACTCGGCGGTTGGCTGATGGGGAAAAGCGTGAAATGGGCAATGAGCCGGGTCAGGTAACTGTTAATAAGGCGAGACTCTCCCTGCTGGCGGGCGATATTACCCGGCAGTCCACTGACGCCATCGTAAACGCGGCCAATTCCGGACTGATAGGTGGCGGCGGCGTGGATGGGGCCATCCACCGCGCCGGCGGCCCGGCCATCCTGGAAGCGTGCCGGCAAATCATTTCCCGCCGGGGCCCCCTGCCTGCCGGCGAAGCGGTGATTACCACCGGCGGTAACCTCAAGGCAAAATACGTCATTCACACCGTCGGGCCCGTCTGGCACGGCGGCGGTACCGGTGAAGCCGAAGTACTGGCCGGCGCCTACCGGGAAAGTCTGAAACTGGCGGCAGCGAACCGGCTGGCCAGTGTCTCCTTCCCTTCGATAAGTACCGGTGTCTACGGTTACCCGGTAAATAAGGCTGCCCGCATCGCCCTGGAGGCGGTTATATTATTTCTTGATGATGAGGTTACGTCGGTCAGGAAGGTGGTCTTCGTCCTCTTTAACCCGGCCGCTTTTGATGCTTATACCTCGGCGCTGGCCGGGATATTTGAAAAAAAGAATCGGTGAGGAGATAATTGGCGGAACACGCTCATAACCACCCGATGCCGGTCGGCAGCAAACTGAAATACGGTATTATGCTCACCGGCCTGATACTGGCGGTAGAGATAGTCGGCGGGCTTCTCTCCAACAGTCTGGCTTTGCTCAGTGACGCCGGCCACGTCTTTGCCGATGTTATCGCGCTCTCGCTCAGCTGGTACGGCGTCCGGCAGGCGGAACGCCCTGCCAGCAGCCGTATGACCTTCGGTTATCACCGGGTGGGCGTCATTATCGCCCTGGTAAACGCGGTATCTATCTTCGCCATTGCCGCCGTCATTTTCTACGAAGCCGCCCGTCGCTGGCAGCAGCCGCCGGAAGTCAACAGCGGCCTCATGCTGGGGGCGGCCATTGTCGGCCTGGGGGTCAACGTCTTCATCGCCTTCTGGCTGCGCAAGGAACAGCGGACCAACCTGAACGTTCGCAGCGCTTTCTGGCACGTCATGGGTGACGCCCTGGCGTCGGTCGGGGTCATTATCGGGGCGGTCATCATCATGCTTACCGGATGGTTCATTGTCGACCCAATCATCAGCATGCTCATCGGTCTCATTATCACCCTGGCCGCCTGGCGTATTCTGAAAGAAGGCTTGAAAGTTCTTCTGGAAGCCGCTCCGCAGCAGGTGGACGTACACCGGATGGTCAGCACCCTGAAAAAAATAAAAGGCGTCAAAGACGTCCATGACGTTCACGTCTGGAGTATCTCACCGGAACTGCACGCCATGAGCTGCCACGTAATGGTCAACGACCTCCCCTTGAGCCGGGCGGGTGAAATACGCCGGGAACTGGAAAAGGTGCTCCGAGGCCGGTTCGATATTGAGCACAGCACGCTTCAATTCGAGTGCCGTGAATGCGGCGCTAACGACCTCTTTTGTTCGCTGCACCCCGAGGAATGCGCTGACGAGCCGGAGCCCGAAACACACTAAACATCTCGCCTTTGCCTCTTGCCAGCGGGAGAAAAGTGCGATAAAATATTGGCATCATGGCGTTGGTCAGTATTCTGGCAGTGGTAATCCTCATCCTCAGCATTTTTGGCGGGATGAAAAAAGGGGCGGTGAAACAGTTTTTCTCGCTCGCCATTCTGCTGGTTGCCATTCCCCTGGCCGGAATGTCTTATCGCCTGATCGCCTTGATTATTTCCTTTCTTCCCGGGGAGAACTGGGAAAATTTCATCGGCTTTTTTATTACCCTGGCGCTGGTCAGTGTTGCCCTGCATTTTATCACCTGGATACCGCGCAGAATCGTCCGGGCAATCTGGAAAAAGGGGCTGGTCTTCCGGCTGGTCGGCGGTGTTTTGAACCTCATCCAGACGAGCATCGGCCTGGCCCTGTTGGCGCTGGTCATCGCCGCCTACCCCATTTGGCGCTGGCTGGCGGAGGCGATATACGGTTCCGGAGTCATGATGGGGCTGCTGGAACGGTTCGGCTTCGTGGCGGGGATGCTGCCCGAGGCGTTTCGGAGCGCCGCGGTGGCGGTGACCAACGGGTTTTTGCCGCTCTAGTCGGGTATTGATTTATTGCCGTCTTTTCGTCTCTCAGATGACTGGCTTTCCACCTGGCACTCGGGGCAGAAGTAGGTGCCGCGATTCCGCACCGTGATGCGCCGGATAGGAACGTTGTGGACCGGGCAGGCGCTGCCGCGGCCGTGGGCTACCTTGAACGCGAAATGGGCGGTTCCCGGCTCGCCGCCGGGGCGGGTGTAGTCGACGATGCTGGCGCCCTTGTCAGCGATGGCCGCCCTCAATATCTGCTGGATAGCCTGAAAAAGCCGTTCAATCTCTTCCGGAGACAGGCTGCCTCCCCATCGTAAGGGGTGTATCCGGGCGGCAAAGAGGGCTTCGTCGGCGTACATGTTCCCGACTCCGGCGATAACCGACTGGTCACAGATGAGGGCTTTTATCGGCGCCTTGCGGGCGTGCAGCCGCTGTGCCAGCACGGCGGGGGTGAAATCAGCCTCCAGCGGTTCCGGGCCCAGTTTATCGGTTATCGTCCGCCGGTCGCCTACCAGCCACATCGCCCCGAATTTCCGCGGGTCGCGGAAGATGATACTCGTCCCCTCGTCCAGGTGAATAATTGCCCGGGTATACTTCGGCGGCTCGGCGGCATCCCGGCTTACCAGCAGGGAACCGCTCATCTTGAGATGCATCACCATCAAATCGTCACCGGACAGGGTGAAGACAAGATACTTGCCGTGCCTGTCCAGACCGGTTATTTCCTGGCCGATGAGGCGGGAGCGGAATTCGGCGGCCGGTATCTGCTTCACGATTCCTTCCCAGAAAAAAGTGATGCCGGTGAGCTTACGCCCGATAATGTGTGGCGTCAGCTCGTTTTTTACGGTTTCAACTTCAGGTAATTCCGGCATCTTATTATATCTCCTCCCAGTTAGCGCCGGTACTGGTGTCCACTTTCACCGGGACGCTGAGTTTCAGAGCGGCGGACATTATCTCCGGGACAAGCCGGCGCATCGTTTCCAGTTCTTCCTTAGGTACCTCGAAGACGAGTTCATCGTGCACCTGTAGCAGCAGCTTGCTTTTCATCCGGCGTTTGGCCGTCTCCCGGTACAGGTTGATCATGGCCACTTTGATGATATCGGCGGAGGTGCCCTGCACCGGCATGTTGATGGCGGTGCGTTCGGCGGCTTCCCTCACCTGGCGGTTGGCAGAGTTTATTTCCGGGATAAAGCGCCGCCTGCCCAGCATGGTCTGGACACGTCCGGTCTTTCGCGCCTGTTCCTTGGTCGCTTCGAGGTAGAGTTTTACCGCCGCGTATTTTTCAAAGTAACCGGCGATGAACCGGGAAGCCTCTTCTCGTGACAGTTCGGTGGCTTGCTCCAGTCCGTACTCGCTCATGCCGTAGATGACGCCGAAGTTAACCGTCTTGGCCAGCCGGCGCATGTCAGAGGTGACTTCGGTCGCCTCCACGCTGAAAAGCTGCGCCGCCGTGGCGGCGTGGATGTCCTCGTCCCGGTTAAAAGCCTCGAGCAGGTGCGGGTCCTGGGACAGGTGCGCCAGCACCCGCAGGTCAATCTGCGAGTAATCGGCGCCCAGCAGGCAGGTGCCTGCCGGAGCGACGAATGCCTTTCTTATTTCTTTCCCCAGTTCGCCGCGGATAGGGATGTTTTGCAGGTTAGGCTCACTGGAAGACAGCCGGCCGGTTATTGCCCGTGTCTGGTTGAAGCTGGTGTGCACCCGGCCCGTCCGGGTGTTTATCAGGGCCGGCAGGGCGTCAACGTAGGTTGACTTCAGCTTGGCCAACTGGCGGTAGTCCAGAATAAGCCCGGCTATTTCATATTCTTTACTGAGGGCGCTCAGTATCGAAGCTTCCGTGGAGTAGCCGCTCTTTCCCTTGCGCGCCGCCGGCAGCTTAAGTTCCTCGAAGAGGACGATACCCAGTTGCTGAGGCGAATTGATATTAAACGGGTGGCCGGCTATGGCTAAAATTTCGGATTCAAGCTTTATCAGCTGTTCACCGAGCTGACGTGACATGCCGGACAACAATTCTTTGTCCAGGGCAATGCCGTTCTGTTCCATTTCCAGGAGCACCGGCACCAGCGGCATCTCAACTTCTGAGAACAGCTCCCATAGTCCCTCTTCCTTAAGCTCGGTTTCAAGCAGTGTCGCCAGCCGCCCCGTCATGTCGGCGTCGGCGCAGGCGTAGTCGGCGGCCTGCGTAATCTCGACCTGGGACATGGAGCGTTGTTTGGCCCCCGAGCCGATGAGTTCGGAGATGGGCGTCATTTCAATATCCAGCTTATTGAAGGCGAGGCTTTTCAGTCCGATAGCTTTTTCTCCCAGCAGGTAAGCGGCGATCATGGTATCAAAAATGAGGTTATTAACGGTTACCCCGTGCTGTGCCAGCACCATCATGTCGTACTTGCCGTTCTGGGCGAGCTTGCCCACAGCGGCATCCGCCAGCGGAACCTGGAGGCGGTCGAGGACTTGCTGGAGCGGTAATTGCTCCACCTGTCCCCAGCCGACGTGCCCCAGCGGGATATAGTAAGCCTCGCCGGGGGCTGGTGATATGGATATGCCCACCAGCAGCGCCGTCATCGGGTTCAGTCCGGTCGTCTCCGTGTCAAAGGCGAACGATTTTACCCCGGCCAGGCGGTTCATCAGTTCATCCAGGTCTGACGTCGTCTTGACTACACGGTAGCTTGTTGGCAGTACCTCTGCCGGAGGGTGGGCACCGGCGCTACCGGCATCGGTTGCCTGTTCCCCGAATTGGGGCAACCTTGCGTTCAACCGGGTAAACTCAAGTTCACGGAAAAGCTCGGTTACCTGCTGGTGTTCGTACTGGCCGACCCGGCAATCGTCCAGGTTCAAGCTGACCGGCGTCTCGATGACGATGGTGGCCAGTACCTTGCTCTGGCGGGCGGCAGCCTCGTTTTCCCGAAGTATTGCCTGGACGCGGGGCGGGGTTACCTCATCCAGGCGGGCGTATATCTCTTCCACAGTGCCAAATTGCTGGATGAGTTTGACGGCGGTTTTACCGCCGATGCCCGGTACGCCCGGTATGTTGTCCGAAGGGTCGCCCATCAGTCCCTTGAGGTCGGTGATGTGTTCCGGCTTCACGCCGTACTTGTCGCTCACCGCGTCTTCATCGTAAAGCATGGTATCGCTGAAACTCTTGCCCGGTCTGGGATAAAGGACTTTAACCCGGGGCGAGACCAGTTGCATGGCGTCGGCATCGCCGGTGACGATAACGGTATCGATGTCTTGCCGGCTGGCCTGGTGGCTGAGCGTGCCCAGCAGGTCATCCGCCTCATACTCGT
Organism: uncultured bacterium; assembly: GCA_965369965.1. Classification (GTDB taxonomy): domain Bacteria; phylum Chloroflexota; class Dehalococcoidia; order Dehalococcoidales; family RBG-16-60-22; genus JACZSH01. The sequence goes on from CBDUSH010000081.1 coordinate 7,261, forward strand.
CAAGTTCGAAAATAGGAATGCGGAAGGCCTGCACCATCTCCCGCACCCGTCCGATCTGGTTGATCAGCTCTACCGGGGTTGGCGGACGGTGTGCCTTGTACTGGTCGAAAAGCCGGTGCCGGAAGGTGGGCGCTTTTTTATCGAAAGCGATGGCGTAATGGGTGGGTTTAAGCTCGCTGATTACCTTGAGCAGCATCTGGGTAAAGCCGTAAACCGCCCCGACCATTTCCCCGGTCTTACTCACCGTCAGGGGCGGCAGGGCATGGTAAGCGCGGTGAATCAGGGCATTGCCGTCAAAGAGAACCAGCCGGGGCTTTTCCATGGCTTAATTATAACAGAGT
>CBDUSH010000082.1:0-7526 GCA_965369965.1 uncultured bacterium
CGTTTTATCGGCCGCTCGCTGCGGGCGGTTACCGATCTTAGTGCCTTGGGAGAAAGAACTTTGATCGTCGATTGTGACGTGTTGCAGGCGGATGGCGGTACCCGGAGTGCGGCGATCACTGGAGCTTACGTCGCCCTGTACCAGGCATTTAAAACGATGGTTGATATGGGGGTGATTGCCTCCGTGCCTCTGAAATCGGCGGTAGCTGCGGTTAGCGTCGGTATCGTGCGCAGCTACCTGATGCTTGACCTCTGCTATGATGAAGATAACGGAGCGGCCGTCGATTTCAACGTGGTAATGACCAGTCAGGGAGATTTCGTCGAGGTCCAGGGCACCGCGGAAGGCAAGCCGTTCAGCCGCGAAAATATCGATTCCCTGCTTTCCCTGGCTGAAAAAGGTATCCGGCAGCTTTTTGAGGTTCAGCAGGCCGCCCTGGGAAAATAGAGATTACCTGGCCGTTGCCGAGAATAATTCACTTATAGGTGGCCAGCTCTTTCCGGCCCAGCGGGAAAATAAATCTAAAACTCAGCTTCTTACCTGGCCGCTGCCAAAGATAATCCACTTATAGGTGGTCAGTTCTTTCAGACCCAGTGGTCCGCGGGCGTGCATCTTTTGGGTACTGATACCAACTTCGGCGCCCAGCCCGAACTGGCTCCCGTCGGTAAATCGGGTGCTGGCGTTGACATAGACACAGGCCGCATCCACCTCGTTAAGGAAGCGCATCGCCGCCTGATATTCCCCGGTGAGGATAGCTTCGGAATGTCCGGAACCGTAACACTCGATATGCTCCAGCGCCTCATCCAGCGAATCAACCACCTTAATCGCCGCCACCAGGGAGAGAAACTCTTTGCCCCAGTCTTCTTCCGTGGCCGGTACCAGTTTCAAGCCGGATTGGGTCTCAAGAATATCGAGGGCCGGCTTGTCGCCGTGTATTTCCACCCCGGCTTTAGCCCATTCGGCGGCTACCATCGGTAAAAAGCGTTCGGCAATACGGCTATGCACCAGCAGCGTATCCAGGGCATTGCAAACGGTAGGCCGCTGTACCTTGGCATTGTAGGCAATGGCTACTGCCTGGCTTGCGTCGGCACTGGCATCGACAAAAGTATGGCAAACGCCGATGCCGCCGCTGACTACAGGCATACGGGCGTTTTCGGTGACTGATTTTATCAGTCCGGCTCCGCCCCGGGGGATAATCAGGTCGATGATGTGGCTCATTTTGAGCATGTGGTCGACTAGGGAACGGTCGGTATTTTCCAGAAACTGCACTGCGCCATCCGGTATTCCGGCGCTGACGGCGGCTTCCCGGACTACCCCGGTCAGGGCGCCGCTGGAACGTACCGCTTCCTTGCCTCCCCTCAGGATAACGGCGTTACCCGATTTCAGGCAGAGGGCGGATATATCCACGGTGACGTTGGGCCGGCTTTCATAAATAGCCCCGATGACTCCCAGTGGCACCCGTTTTTTCCCTATTTGCAGTCCGTTGGGCCGGGTACTCATTTCAAATATCTCGCCCACCGGGTCGGGCAGGGCGGCGATGGTGAGTACGTCCTGTGCCATCGCCTCGAGGCGGCTTTCATCCAGCATGAGACGGTCGAGCATGGCGACGCTCATACCAGATGCCTCCGCTTCGTGGTAGTCAATCTTATTGGCAGCCAGTATCTCGTCCTTATTGCTGATGAGAAGGCGGCTGATATTCTGCAAAGCTTTATTCTTGATATCGGCGGACAGGTTAGCTAGGCGGTGGGCTGCCGCCCGGGCGGCTTGCCCCTTATTCTCCAGTTCTTCGATGGCTGATTTCATTTTTTGCTCCTGCCGTTTCCGGTTAACAGGCGGTAGTCCTTTACTCTTCCGGTACGTTATCCGGGGGCACTTGAAATGGTCTGATACCGGTAAACTGGTAAACATAGCGGGGAGGTACCCCGCTTACCGCCCGGTTCACCCTCTTTTTAAGGCGGCACCGGCCATGCCGTTTATCTTCCAGCTCGATTATGTAGCCGTCGCTGTCACTGATACGGATATAGTCGATAAGGGTCAGTTCTCCCCACCATCCGGAATCCGTTTCATTATGAATCTGGTAATTAACTTTGGTTAGCAGTTCCTGGCTGTTGAGTTTGTAGAGTTTACCTATATTCACGTTATCCCTCCCTTAAGACGGCCAGATTATTCCGGTGTACCACTTCCGGCCCGTAGTCAAAACCGAGCAGACCGGCAATTTTGCCGGATTTTTCTCCCCGGATGAGATTGATGTCGCTAAAACTATAGTTGGTTATGCCGCAAGCCAGGTGAGCCCCGTCGCTATCATAGATGTCAACGATATCTCCGCGGTTAAAGCTGCCTTCCGTTTTTCGGATACCGGCGGCGAGCAAACTTCTCTTTTGCTGCCTGAGCGCCACGGCGGCCCCGGAATCGATAATCAGCTTACCTTGGGTGCTCAGGCCGCAGAGCATCCAGCGTTTACGGCTCTCAAGCTTATCGCTGGTCGGCACAAAACAGGTACCGATTGCTTCGCCGGTAGCCAGCCTGATAATAATCTCCGGTTCCCGTCCGTCGGCAATTACCACAACCACTCCTGACGAGGTTGCCAGCCGGGCGGCTTCAATCTTGGTAATCATGCCGCCGGTGCCGAGGTTCCCCGCCGTATCGGTGACCAGTTGCTCAATCTCTGAATCTATCCGGTCTACCCGTGGGATAAGACGGGCGTCGGGGTAGCGGTTCGGGTCAGCCGTATGCAGACCAGCCGTATCGGTAAGCAGCATCAGCAGGTCGGCGTCAATCAAATTGGCCACCATGGCGGAAAGATTATCGTTATCACCGAATTTCGCTTCATCGATTTCATCAATAGCCACCACGTCGTTTTCATTAACGATGCAAATCACGCCTAATTCCATCAGGGCAAGAAGAGTATTGCGGGCATTCAGATAACCCGCCCGGTCGGAGAGGTCTGCCTTGGTAAGTAAAGCCTGGGCAACCGTGATATCAAGTTTGCCGAATAACTGGTCATAAACGTTCATCAGCCGATTTTGTCCGATCGAGGCAAGCACCTGCTTGAGGGGGATGTCTTTAATTTTATCGGTTAACCCCAGTTTGTGCTTGCCAGAGGCTATTGCTCCGGAAGAAACGATAATCAGCTCCAGACCCTGCGTGTGCAGCCGGGCTACCTGTTTAACCAGGCTCGATATCGTGTCTTGGTTAAGGTGGTCACCACCGCCGGTGAGCAGGCTGGTACCCAGCTTGACCACTATCCGCCGGTATTGCCTTTTAATTAAGTTTTCCTGGCGACTTTTCTTTTCTACCATCTACCAACCACCCGGTGCCGTTGGCTCTATTATAGCAAGTGACGGTGATGTGGACAAGAAGGTTATCCACGGCTTACTATTGATACGGTATCTGGTATCCCGTTTCAGCCGGTTAGCTCACGGAATCAAACCGCCCAAATAAGATAATTTCAGTCACTACGTTTTTTGGCACGGGATGAACGCATTAAAACAACCAAATAACCGGTCGATACTGTCAGTAACGGCGGCAATCACCTTTTTTGGGTTTTTGGATACCCATCTTCTGATACGTAATCTTGGCCCTTTATACTTCGGAGCTTGGGGCCAGTATCGGGACTGTTGGGCTGGTTATCGGATTGTATTCCATAACCAACACACCGGTTCCCGGTTTACCTGACCGTGGTGCGGGTTATTCACGGCATAACCGGGGCGCCCGTTGGTCCGGCGACGATGTCTGTGATGGCCGACTACGGCAGCCAGACCCGGAAGGGACGAACAACGGGTTTGTGCGGCATTGCATTGGCCCTAGTGTGGGTACCGGGCGCTTCGGAATATATTTGAATTGACCTGGCACCGGTGATAAGATTTTATAGAGGGCTGGCCGGTAACGGCGAGTCCATAAAGTGTTTGGGGAGGATTTTGTGTCATTAAACCTGAGCCAACTACTTTCCCTGTCCAAAGACATGCCTGCCTACCACCGGCTTAAAGAGATGCTGCTATCACCCGGGACAAATCGGGAAACGGTACTGCTCGATGCCGCCAAACCTTACCTTATCGCCGCCTTGCACGGTGACTGCCGTAGGCCGATGCTGCTGATCACGGCGCAACCGGAAAATGCCCGGAAACTTTACGAGCAGTTATCCATCTGGTCGGATTCCCCCCTGAAACTGTTTCCGGAACCGGACGCTTTACCCTACGAACGGGTCGACTCGGATATGACCGCGGAATTGGAGCGTGCCCGTGTTCTGTCCGTACTGACCGAATGCTACCGGGAAGAACCGGTGGCATCGCCACTCCTGGTTATCGCCTCGGCGCCGGCAATCATGAGTAAAGTACCGGCTCGTCTGGACTATGCTACATCGTGTCATCTGGTACGGCCGGGCATGGAGATTGAGCCGTTCCACCTCTTGCGCCGGTGGGAGGCGATGGGCTATACCCCGGGGAATATCGTGGAGATACCCGGCACCATGAGCCACCGGGGCGGTATCATTGATATCTACCCTCCGACCAGTGAGTTGCCTGCCCGGCTTGAGTTTTTTGGCAATACCATTGATAATATCCGGCTCTTTGACCCGGCCACCCAGCGTTCAGTGGGACCGGCGTCGGAGGTTACCATCGGTCCGGCTACCGAATTGCTTTCCGTCCGGCAGGTAACTAGAAACGATCTGGAGCGGATTCTAAAGTCACTTGACCTCTCTGGTTGTAATGCCGGGGTAAAGGAACAGTTCCAGCGGGAGATAGCCATGCTTGCGGAAGGGCAAGAACCGCCTAACCGGCAGTTTTACGCCTCGCTGTTTAACCATGCCAGCTTGCTGGACTACCTGCCCGAAAATGCCCTGCTATTTCTTGACGAACCAACCGATATCGAACATACCGTTGGCGAACTGCATGACGAAGCCGAACAGATGCGCGCCGCGAAACTATCCCGTGGTGAACTACCGGCTAATTTCCCCCGGCCTTACTTTACCTGGGACGACCTGGGGCCGCCGCTTGACAACAAACCGGGCCTGCGCCTCACTTCCTGGGGCACCAAAGAAGACGTGCCTCGCTTGGACTTTGCTGCCATTACCGGTTACGCTGGGCAACTGCCGGCTTTTATTGCCAAAACCAGGCAGCTCCTTGGGCAAAAACGCCGGGTTATCCTGGTAAGTCATCAGGCCAGCCGGTTGTCAGAACTGCTTGAAGAAGCGGATATCATCGCTTCCCCACTTGCCGGAATTAAACAGGTACCGCCGCTCGGCTCCTTGACCCTGCTGCAAGGCTCCTTGGCGGAAGGTTGGGTGATGAATAATGACAACTACGTGTTCACCGATACCGAAATCTTCGGTTACGTGAAACAGCGCCGGGAAGTGAAAAAACACCCGGTACGCCACCAGAAACTTTTTGTTGATATGTCTCCTGGTGACTTGGTGGTGCACGTGGAGCACGGCATTGCCCGTTTTACCGATGTCACTACACTGCGCACCGACGGCAACGAGAGGGAATATCTGGTGCTGCGCTACGCCGCCGGCGATAAGCTGTACGTTCCCACAGACCAGATAGACCGGGTCAACCGTTATATCGGCGCCGGTGACCGGATACCGGTGTTAAACCGGCTGGGCACTCAGGAATGGGCGCGCACCAGACAGCGGGCCAAAAAGGCCGCCGAAGACCTGGCCCAGGAATTACTCTCCCTTTACGCGGCCCGGGAAATCGTGCCCGGTGTCGCTTTCTCTCCGGATACCGTCTGGCAGCAGGAGATGGAGGCATCCTTTCCTTATGTCGAAACCCCGGACCAGATGACCGCCCAGCGGGAAGTCAAGGAAGACATGGAAAAAGCCAGACCTATGGACCGGCTGGTCTGTGGCGACGTCGGTTACGGCAAGACCGAGGTCGCCGTACGGGCCGCCTTCAAAACGGTCATGGATAATCGGCAGGTGGCGGTACTGGTGCCGACGACGGTGCTGGCGCAACAGCACCAGGTTACTTTCAGCCAGCGTATGGAAGCTTTCCCGGTAAAAATCGAGGCGCTCAGCCGTTTTAAATCAGTGAAAGAACAACGGGCGGTCATCGAAGGGCTGGCGGAAGGCAGGGTGGACATCTGCATCGGCACGCACCGGTTATTGCAGAAAGACGTCTCTTTCAAAGACCTCGGGCTGCTCATTATTGATGAGGAGCAGCGTTTCGGTGTCGCTCATAAAGAATACCTGAAAAAGATGCGCCGGGAGGTGGATGTGCTCACCCTCAGCGCCACCCCGATACCCCGCACCCTCCACATGTCTCTGGTGGGAGTGCGGGATATGAGCACCATGGAGACCCCTCCCGAAGCCCGCCTGCCGATTAAAACTTACGTTGCCGAGTACAACGACCTGCTGGTGCGGGAAGCCATCCTCCGGGAGCTGGAGCGTAACGGGCAGGTCTTCTTCGTCCATAACCGCGTACAGAGTATTGCCCTGGCGGCCGATAAACTGAGAGCGCTGGTACCGGAGGCCGAGATAGCCATTGGCCACGGCCGGATGTCCGAAGAAGAACTGGAGACGGTAATGACCGATTTCAGCCGTGGTAAAAGTGACGTCCTGGTCTGCACTACCATCATTGAATCGGGTCTGGATATGCCCAACGTCAACACCGTTATCATCAACCAGGCGGATAAATTCGGCCTGACTCAGCTTTACCAACTACGGGGTAGAGTGGGGCGGGGCGCCAACCTGGCCTACGCCTATTTTCTCTATGAGAAAGGGAAGCTCCTCTCGCCGACGGCGCGGAAACGGCTGCGGATAATCTACGAAGCCACCGAATTGGGGGCCGGTTTCAATATCGCAATGAAAGATTTGGAAATCAGGGGCGCCGGTACTTTGCTGGGGACAAAGCAGAGCGGCTACATCGGCGCTATTGGCTTCAATCTTTACTGCCAACTGCTGGCGGACGCGGTTGAAACCCAAAAAGCCAGATTGCCCGGGACTAAGGAAAAACCGGCTGGGCCACCCCCTTTGCCACCTCCGTCGGTTAACCTGCCTCTCACCGCTCGTATCCCGGAAGAATACGTGCCCGATGTCGAGACCAGGCTGGGCCTGTACCAGAAACTGGTAAAACTGGAGACAATAGCGCAGGTAGAAACCCTGGCCCAGGAATTTGTGGACAGGTTCGGTACTCCACCAGTAGAAGTAGCCAACCTGCTGTACGCTGTGCGGATAAAACTGCTGGCCGCTGGGAGCGGCATCGAGTCCATATCCACCGAGTCTGGCCAGATTATCCTCCGTCGATTTGAAGGCATGCCGCTTGATAAGCGGAAACTGGAACCGGTGCTGAAAAATGGCATAACCGCCGGTTTCACCAGGCTCGTCCTGAACCCCAAACGCTTTACCGGGGAATGGCAGGGAATGCTGGAAGAGATACTGGTCAGAATGTAGCCACGGTATCATTCTTCCTCTCCCACTTTTCGTCACTACCCGTTTTTGTTCCGTTAGGTCCTGAGTCGGTAAGATCCTCCCTTTAATTGATTGTCACTGTCTTTTTCCGTCCCTTCAAAAAGAGCCGGTTAAGCCTGTTTCC
>CBDUSH010000083.1:0-7400 GCA_965369965.1 uncultured bacterium
CCGGCTCTGACCAGTCGAGTCAGGGAAATACGTGCCCAAAAAGGGGCATAACCGGGGCAATCATGACAGCTTGACAGGAGTAGTTCACGTCGTCGGGTATCTCCGTTAAAATAAGCCTCCATAGCATTTATAAGGGCTTTTCGGATAGTCTCCATTCTTCCCCCAGTTTATACCGGGCAGGGCGCTGATTATCCGGGAATCAGCTCTCCCCTGACGCTGATGGTTATCTCCCGGAAGGGTATATCCTTACCACTGGCTGTAATCGCGGTCCGTGCCATGTGTACCAGGCCGAAACAACAGGGAACTTCCATGTGGGCTACGGTCAGGCTTTTCGGTGCTGCCTGGCTCAGTATCGCGGTGAGTTTTTGCTGGTGGGCTTCAAAGTCATCCAGCTTGGGGCAGGTAATGACCAGGGCATGACCGGGCAACAGTTTTTGATGAAAACCAGGATAGGCAAAAGGAACGCAGTCCGCCGTCAGCAGCAGGTCGGCTCCCTGCAGGAATGGCGCCGAAGGTGGGATGAGGGTCATCTGGACGGGCCAGTGGGATAACGCCGATTCGGGTATACCCGGCGTCGCTTCGGAGGTAGGGGAACCGGAAACGGCCGGCTGTTCAAACCGGGTCACGGCGGCCGAAGGGCAGCCACAGGGTGATTCGTCGGCGACCGTCTCTTGGGAGCGGATGAATTGCTCAACCGCCGCCTCATCGAACTCTTCGGCTTCTCGTTCCTCAACGGTAATAGCATCCTGCGGGCATTTACCCAGGCAGGCGCCCAGCCCGTCACAGTACGTCTCGCTGATGAGTTTTGCCTTGCCGTCGATTATCCGCAAAGCCCCTTCCACGCAGGAAGGAACACAGATTCCGCACCCGTCACACTTCTCCTCGTCGATTATAACGATATTCCTTATCAGCTTCGTGGTCATTAATCGCCTCCCTGGTAATTTAGATTATTCCTCACCGTGTATCGCCTTCCAGCGGTCCTCTCCCAGGCATTTCCGTGCCGAGGCGCACCAGTCAATGCAGGAAGGCATTTTCTCCTTGTAAACGTATTGCCCGCACTTCTGACACTTTATTTTCAGTTCATCGGAAAACATTTCCACTTCCGCACCGCAGGTCGGGCATTTATATAAGGCCACTCTGAGTTTTCTCATGTCCTGTCCCGGACACTGGCTGACCATTGCTATCACCTCTTTAATAACCGAGTCTATAATGGCTGATTTCCATGTAAAGGATAACAGTGGATACCGTAAGTGACTATGATTTGTATCACATTACGGAAGCAAAAGCTCTGTTTGGGAATCCGGTCTACCGGGACGTCGGTAAGCCCGGCTTAAATCTGCGGTGGGCCTTCACTCAGCAGAGTGAGCTTGGTCTCGTCAAGAATGGTGATTTTACCGCGCACCGTCTTGATAATCCCTCTTTCCTTCAGTCGGCTGGTCACCCGGATGGCCGATTCGGTAGTCGTTCCGGACATGTCGGCCAGTTCCTGCCTGGTGAAAGGTAGCGTCGGCCCCATTTTTAAGGCCAGCATCAGCATGGTTCGGGCCAGGCGTTGCTCAACTCGTTCCCCGACCATGTCCTTGAGGCGGCTCTGGGCGTCTCTCAGCCGGCCCCCCAGCACGCTGATAATGCTCAAAGCTACCTGCGGGTGGTTGCCGAGAAAAGAGAGAAAAAGCTCTTTTTTGATGCCCAGTATCCGGGTGTCAACTGCGGCCTGTGCGGACGCCGGATATGGTCTGTCCTCGAAAACGGCTACTTCGCCGAACATTTCGCCGACCCCGAAGAAGGCGATGATGAAGCTTTTCCCGGAAGAGGAGTATTTGATTACCTTAATTCTGCCCTCAATGATAATGTAGAAATAGTCGGCAGTATCTCCTTCCCAGAAAACGAACTCCTCCGGCTTGAAATGACGCTCGGTGGTCAGCCGGGACAATGCGGCGAGTTCGCGGTCAGTCAGGCTGGAGAATATCAGTGATTGTTTTAATACTTCTTCTCGATCCGTGTCTGCCACGTTCCTAACCCTCCTTTCCCCGCCCTTTTTTTTGACCGGCTATCAGCTCAGCGCTTGTCGGCCGGTGATTTCCTGCTTTAAGTACCACGTCCGGACGGCCTCAATGACCTCCTCGGTATCGTCACAGACACGGAGCAGGCGCAGGTCTTCTTCGGAAATATAACCGTTGGCCAGGGTATCGGTACGCAGCCATTTCAGGAATCCGGCCCAGTAAGCGCTGTTGAACAAAATTACCGGAAACGGCTTTATCTTGTGGGTCTGTATCAGTGTCAGCACTTCGGTCACTTCGTCCAGAGTCCCCAGCCCACCGGGCATGATAATAAAAGCAGTGGCATATTTTACCAGCAGCACCTTGCGGACAAAAAAATGGCTGAATGTCAAGGTAAGGGTTGAGTATGTGTTGGGCACCTGTTCCTCGGGCAACTCTATGTTTACTCCCACTGACTTGACGCCCGCCGCCCGGGCGCCTTTGTTGGCCGCCTCCATCAGTCCCGGCCCGCCACCGGTGATGATGGAAAAACCGATTTCCCCCAGCCGCCGGGCAATTTCCTCGGTTTTGGCGTATTGCTCTTCTTCCGGCCTCACTCGCGCCGAGCCGTATATGGTTACCGCCGGCTCTATGCCGGACAGCTTGTCAAAACCCTCAACCATCTCCCCGATTATCCGGAACATGCGCCACGATTCTTCTTTTGCCAGTTCGTTTATTTCATATCCGTGTCCCTGTTGCATTCTTCCCTCCACGTAATGGCTTATCTGCCGTGACCGTCTCGCATCTCAAGAGTTGACCTGAGAAAACGGGTAATATTTCTCCTGATAAGAGGATACCATAACCAGATGGTGGCATGCGTCGCCGGAAACCAGGTTATCGGCGGTTTACCGCAGGCTTCCCGGAAATCCAGGGTCGATTCTTTCGGGATGTACTCGTCCCAGGACGCATTTAGCATCAATACCGGTCCCACCTTCTTTTCGTTTAATTCACTACGCCGGCTTGCCCAGTCCACCACCTGCCGTACATCGATTACCGATATCCGGTAGTTTTCAAACCACTCTTCCGGGGTAAGGACGGGGAGTCTTTTTCTTACCGTCTTCGGCATCCGCCTGGAATGGAATATGGAATAGATGACAAAGCAGGCTATTCCTTCCCTGACCAGCGCTCGGGCCAGGAATTTACCGGGGATTAAGAGCTCGTCTCCCATTCCGTGAGATAAAATTACCAGCGGGGCTTTGTCGGCGTGGCGCGGCTGGAAATATTCTCCCCGGACGGTATTGTTCTCCTCGTAGCGGGTTGGATGGGCGGATGGGAAGTCAACCGCGTAGCGCCGCCAGCGGGCTGTTGTCTGCTGTAATGAAAGGGTAAACCGGGGCTGGTTGTTGGTATAACTGTAAGGATTCATTTGGCGGATGCCGGGTGTATTAGTTCTGTATCGTTAGGAAACTCGGCAGTGCTTCATTCTACATTGACCGCAATGCCTCTTTCGAGCCATACCTCGGCATTGTTCCATTTACCTGTCCGGGAATTCTCCTCCCTTATTCCTAAAGTGAAAACAAAGAGAATTTTTTCTGGTGGTCCTCTCGGAAGAGTTCCCGAATTATTCTTCGAGAAGGAGCACTTGATTTCAGCGTTAAAGGAGTTGGTTATCTTATACCCGCGCCAAGCGGGCTAATTTTGCCTATCTCTTATCTGAAAATAACCTACTAAGAAAATATTAAACACCCTATTATATTTCTATATATACCTTATAAAATCTTAAAATTAGCTTGACGCCGGTGGGGGCGCGATATATTATGTACAAAGGATTTGGGAAAGTAAATTATTACAATAGGAGGCTCTAAGGTATGCAACCAACAACCAGAAGAAATTTCCTCAAGACTGCGGGTGGGGTAACGCTGGGCATTGCGGTTATGTCCGGAATGACGGGGATACTCTCATCTTGTGCTTCGAAGGAAAATCGCGAAGTCGCGGCTTGGCCATGGCCCTATCAGCAGCTTGATGTTGAGGATGTGAGAAAAAGAGGGCACCTAGGATATTACGAAGGAGCCTGCTCGTACGGGGCGTTTCATGCAGTGGTCACTGCGCTGCGCGACAAAGTTGGTGAGCCGTACAATATGGTACCTACGGACATGATGCGATATGGCGAGGGAGGTATGGTCGGCTGGGGCAGCCTGTGCGGTGGACTGAACGGGGCCTGTGCCGCCATAAACCTGGTAGCCGGCGAAGATTATAAGAAGCTGGTGCATGAACTGGTGGGGTGGTATGTCTCAACTCCTATACCCAGCGACATCAGTAATAACTATGCTAAGAATCACGAGTTCTTGGTGGATGAATATAAGACTGATATTGTCCTGCCACAAAGTGTGAGCGATTCTACACTCTGTCACGTATCCGTCACCAAATGGTGTGAGGCATCAGGCTATGCATCAGGCTCCTCCGAGCGAAGCGAGCGCTGTGGCAGGCTCACCGGAGACGTGGCGGCAAAGGCAGTAGAGCTGCTAAATCAGCACGCTGCCGGGACATTCACACCAGTATTCGCATTGCCAGAGGAAACAGAACAATGTAGAACGTGCCATTCCAAGGGTAAGGACTTCGAGAAAGGACAGTTCACACGAGGAAAAGAGAACTGTGTGGATTGTCACGGAGAGCCACACAAAGGGGGATAGCCTACCATTACCGGGCCGGTGGCCGGCTGGAACAGCCTGATTGTGCTGAGTAACTTGGTGATTGGGCTGGTGGCCTTATCTCTCGTCCCCAGATGATATCCGGGCCTCTTCTGGTGGCCGCCGGCATGGCACTGCTTACCCTGAGCGTACCGGACGCCAGCTACTTCAGGGATTACCTACCCGGACTGGTGCTTTTCGGGGTGGGAATGGCGCCGGTAATCGCCCTACTCACCAAATCGGTATTATCTGTCGAGTCTCGCTTTTCCGGGGCGGCCTCCGGTATCAATAACGCCGTATCCCGGACGGCGGGACTGCTGGCGGTCGCTTTGCCGTGCGCGATTATTATCTCCAGCTTTGCCGCTCATTTACAGGACACCGTCAGTGCATCCGGTCTTACTCAGCAAGAGCAGCGGCAGGTGCTCTCCCAGTCCGACCGACCTGGCGCCGTCGTCATACCCCCGGAATTTGACGAGACGGCCCGCGCCTTCACCGAGCAGGCGGTCAAGGACTCGTTTATCTACGGATTCCGCTGGGCCATGTCCGTCAGCGCCTTCCTGGCATTGGCCGGGGGACTGGTCTCATTCTTTGCCATTCACGGCGCAACACGCCGGCATACATCAGATAATGGCCCGGGCGGTTAATTTACCCTTAATATTATTACCCGGAATACATCACGGCTAAAGTATTACCTTCGCTATCCTTGAACCAGGCGCCTTTCATCGACCCCATGACGGCGATCTCGTTCTCCCAGGCAACACCCGGCGCATCAAAAACGTCAAACTTTACACCCTTCGCCTTTAGTTCTTTCACTTCGGCTTCAATATCCTCGACCTCGAACGCTGCCACCGTATGGTCGGCTTTGGTCGCTCCTCGTTGATACACGTAGAGTGCCGGCGCGCCGCTTTTATCCTGGAACGTTACGCCCGGGGACGGGTCAGTTCGCAGAACCTCTAACCCGAGCTTCTCCTCATAGAATTTCCGCGCTCGCCCCAGGTCTACGGCAGGTAGAGTGGGATGTATTTTACTATTGGCTAACATCTTGCTGTCCTCCTTGCTTCGGTCGATTATTCTTCAGACATTCTATGATAATACCGGGTAGCGTTGGTGTCCATGACTTGGGTCACACCTGAGAATCGTGGTTGAGAAATAGAAAAAATGGGGGAAACAGTAAGCTAAGATAAAAGGGAAAGAGGAAAATGGTACCAAAGAAAAGGTAATGGGCTGTCTTGCGGTCTAAACAGGCTTCAACCGTAGTGCCGACCAGGTATCGTCAACCGAAATCATGGCCACGCCCTGCAGTCCGATTGACCGGGCGTATCGGTTGATGGTGTCCCGGTTAATGTCCGCCTTGTTCCGGGATGTTCCCTTGGGGTAGGTTCCCCACAGTAACCCTCCGGGTTTTAGTGCCGGTTTCAGGTCTTCAAGCTGTGCTTCGAGTTCTCTTCGGGAAATGACGAAGATCTGGATAAGGTTGACCGGCTCTGATGGCTCGGTCAGGACGGTAACGGTGTCTTGTAACTGACCGAGCGTTATCCGGTAGTCCGGCGGTTCATTGATAAACCGGACGGAATAATTGTCTTTAATCATGAGTTTCCGGGCAACTGTTTTATCTGGCATTGTTCCACTTACCTGTCTGGCGTAGAAAGGATGGTTGTAGGGGATACCGCCTGTTCTCATTAACGTAGTAACAACGGGTATAGAAATGTACTCTGCCTCCCAAATAGTCCGGGTGAAATATTAGCCTTAAGCAAGAAGGGATGAACAATTGCTTTTTTCGAACCGGGCCGGCAATGTATTCCCCATAAATTACTTAACCTACTGTGAAGCGGCTCAAGCCGAAAGGATCGATTTGAGTACTGGTATTACCTTTGGTAATCAACTCAGCGATGACGCTGCCGGTTATCGGACTGAGCAGTATGCCTTTTTTCCAGTGGCCGCTGGCTATGTATACCCCGTTCCAGCCGGGAACTTCTCCGATTATGGGCAGGCCGTCGGTGGACAACGGTCTCAGACAGGCTGTTTGCAGGACCACTTCCGCTTCGGTAAGTGATGGTACCATCGTAATCAGGTTATTCAGCAATTCATCTCGCCCCTCGGCGGTGGTATCTTCATTGAAGCCGGCGTCTGTATGGGTGGCGCCATGGTAGACCAGGCCGTCATGTCGCGTCGTCGTGTTGTAATTGTTATTCCAGGCCAGCAGACCGGTAAACGGCGGTCCGGGAGCTTTGATTCTCAGGGTTTCCCCTTTCTGCGGTCCTACCGGTATTGAAATGCCCAGTGTTGAAGAGGCCATCCCTGTCCAGGGTCCCATCGCCAGCACGGCGAAATCGCAGGTAATTTCACCTGATGCCAGCTGAACCGCGGTTACCCTGTTTCCCCGGCTCTTCAGTCCGGTGAACTGGCCGTAGCGGATTTCCGCCCCGTACTTTTCCGCAGCCTGTGCCAGGGCCAGGGAGTAACCGTAGCTGTCCACCTCGGCCACGTCTTCAAGGTAGGCGGCGCCTTCTATCTCATCAGAAACCCTGCTTTCTATTAAATGGACGGCCCCGCTGTCCAGCCAGCGGATATTGAACTCTTGCCGTTGCAACCGGTCGATTCTTCCCTTGAGTTCCTTAGCCTCCGCCTGGGTAAAGGCAAGCATTAGCATGGTGGATTTACGAAAATGATAGTCAATCCCGGATTCGGCGGGCAGTTGCCCGGCAAGTTCCTTGTGCATCTGGAAACTTTTTAC
>CBDUSH010000084.1:0-7332 GCA_965369965.1 uncultured bacterium
ATCAGCCCTAACAGCAGTACCAACGCTAACGTCAAAATCACAATCTTTTTCATTTCTCTTATCCTCCTTTCCTTTTTAGATTTCTTTATCACCCCTCGGCCTGGGGCATAATGACCTGCCATGTTCAATTAGGCTGTTCAATAGGCATTACCTCCTTTTAAAAACAAAGAACCGACCCTTTAGGTCGGTTTCACTATTGGCTCCCCGTCACTCAAGTGACCAGTTACGGGTGGCGGTTCATTGCCCCCATCTCTTCAGCCGCGGTACTCTGACCGGTGCTTTTCTTCCCCTGTCTCACCCTCCCCTAATCTTCTCGCTCAACGCCTGACCTGACGGGTGCGGACATCCTGTACGAAAATCATACACGAATATTAAATGTCCGTAACGGGGATAAGGTTAACACCAAAAGGGTGATTTGTCAATACTCCGGTATGGTTTTTCTTTCCGGCAGTTCAATTATGGGCCGGCGCCGTATCCGCCATTCCTTGAAACACTGGATTACCTCGTCGTCGCCCGGTTCGTGCCAGTAGCGGAAGAAATCTGAAACGTAAAATTCCGCGGCGAAGCCGTGGACGCAGGTTATGATCTTGTCGGCGATTTTTGACACCTTGGGCAGGGCCGTCGCCGAGGCCACCGGCACGGCGACGATAAGGCTGCCCGCCCGGCTGTGCCGGAGCGATTCCACCGCCGCCATCATGGTATAGCCGGAAGCCAGCCCGTCATCCACAATTATCACCGTCTTGCCGTTTAACTGGGCGGGCGGGATCTCCCGCCGGTATTCCAGGCTGCGCTGCCTGATATCGGCCCGCACCCGGTTGACCTGGTAATTTATCTGGGTCTGGCTCAGGCCGGCTTTTTTAACCATGTCGTCGTTGAGAATGATGGTGCCGTCATCGGTGACAGCGCCAAAACCACCCTCCGGACTGAGGGGCAGGGGGATTTTCCGGGAAATAACCAGGTTTAAATCGGCCTCCAGCGCCAGCGCCACCCCCAGCGCCGACAGCACGCCGCCGTTCGGGATAGCCAGCACGATGGTGGACTTGCCCTTGTATTCGGTAAGCTTGGCGGCCAGCTGGTTACCGGCGTCGTACCGGCTTTCAAAAATAGGCTGTTGTCCGGACAGATGCATTTCGTCTTACCCCCATTCTGTTCTTACACGGCCAGTTTCAGAATATCCCGCGCTATAGTCCGCCGCCACGTTGCCATCCCGGCTGGAGACTCTCTCCATTCTTTTCCGGGTAACTATCCGGCCGGGAACAATTTCGATAACCGGCCTGGCGGCGCCTGGATCCGGGATTCGGAAGGCATCTCTGGTGAACGGTCTGATGTTCACTGTGCCGCCAGTCGGCTGACGGCGGCGGCAGTTTCCTCCCCGGTGTAGAGGACAGGCAGCTTGGTTTGAGCAATCATGACTACTTGAGATTATAATCTTTGTCTGCGGTTATGTCCATACAGGGCTGATATTGCCGGACTAAAAAAGGCAGACTAGCCGGATTCAAGAGCCTTCCGGAGCTGCTCCAGGAAAGTGTCGCCGCTGGCGGGCGATATCACCAGTCCCAGGCCTTTATGGCGGACTATTTCCACCAGGTATGCGGACGATGTCGCCAGGCGAATTCCACGGTAGACGAATAATTTTCTGGCCGGGGCTGTTCGTACCTGTTTGATATTGCCGAAGTCAACGTTCACCGCCAGTGGTCCGCCCATGACTATTCTAAGGCGACCCGGGAATATCTGGTATTTACTCGGTAGTATCGCTTTAAAGAGCACTACGTAAAAAAGGGCTACTCCCAACCATACCCAGGCATCCTCGCTGCCGCGTAATAAAGAAACCACGCCCAGGATACCGGTGATTGCCACCAGGCCACCCAGCAGCAGCTTCAGCCAGAGATCGTACCTGGTCGTGTCTTCGTAAAGCGGAATTTCCCTCTTGGTATTCATGGGCGGTCTTCACTGGTTCCGGAGCGCCGGCGCGGCATATCAGCCGACCATGGCGCAGTCTTTCAGCATAATATTTCTTTCGTAGCCGCCGTAGCTGCCCTTCACGGTCACCGATTCTCCCTCCGTCAGTCGCCTCAAGGCCGCTCCCTGCTGGCTGCCAAAGGTACAGCGTACGTTAAACCGCTCCTGGTTGGAACCGCTGCTGAGCAGAAAATACTGGATGCCGAGGTGTTCCCGGAGCACTATTTTGTCCACCACGCCGGTCACCTGGAGGATGCTGTCTTTTAATTTGGCATTGGTGCCGGCCCTGTCCTGACGAAAGGCGGCATTCAGTTGGGCAACGGAGGTTTCGATGATACCGGACTCCGGGTGGGGTTCCAGGGCCGGTGCCGGCTCGGACGGGGTTTTAATTTCCGGTACCGGCGCCGCAGGGATTTTCTCCGGCTCAGGAGTTACGGCTGGCTCAGGAATTACGACTGGTGCCGGTTCGGGGGTCACTTCTGGTACCGGCGCTGCTTCAGGAATCTTCTCCGGCTCAGGAATTACCTCCGGCCCGGGCAGTGGAATCACTTCCGGTTCCGTGACTGGCCCTGATTCGGCTTCAGGTTCAGGAATCTTCTCTGGCTCAGGAATTACCTCCGGCCCGGGCAGAGGAATTACTTCCGGCTCAGGGGTCGCGGCTGGTGCCGGGTCGGGAGTCACCTCCGGTTCCGGAATTACCTCCGGCTCCGGTTTGGCTTCCGGTACCGCCTCCGGTTCCGGTGCCGGCTTGGGGACAGGCTCCATTCTCGCCGGCGGTTCCGGGGCGGGTGATTTCTCGGCCTGCAATTGGCGGAAGGTCATCGGCAGTTTCTTATATCCCCCTGATGTCAGGGGATAGGCGCACCACTGGCACGCCCAGTCTTCGGTTCGGGCGGTTTCCAGACCGCAATTGGGACACTTTGGCATGGGACACCTCTTTCTTTATAGATTATACACAATCAAATCCCTGTCGGCTAGGGGATAGACGCTAATACCTATCCCGGGAAAGGTTATTCTGGGAAAACCGGGCCACCCTGGCCGGCGGTTCCGGTCCATTATTCGGTCACGGTAGCCGACGGATGCGCCTGGAACGGGTGGGTGCGTACCACCAGTGAAAAAAGGAAAGGGTAATCTGCCTTCAGGTGCTTTGCATAAGCTACCCACTCCGCAACCATCCGGCCGTACATCCGGTTAATGTCAACCGTAATATGGGCCAGGTCGGGCTTGGGAAGGTTGTTTACTGACGGCCTGGCCTCCAGTTCTTCGACCACGTGGAAAGTGGCCCAGAGCAAATCGGTAAAGCTTTCGTGCTCCAGCAGGCTGGGATTTTCCAGCAGTCCGAGCAGGAATATCCTCCGCTCAAAGAAGAACGATTTTAAATCCTCCAGTTCTGCCTCCAGACAGGGAGGCTTACTCTCCAGAGAACCGGCAAAAACGGCCGCCTCTTTAAAATCATCGTCGCTCCAGGACTGGTTTAGCGCCAGCCGCCGGCGAATTTCGTCGCTATTTATGAAGCAATGGCTCAGTTTATGGAGAAGCTTTGTCCCCACCTCGCTGTAAAAAGAACCTATCACCATGTTGAGCTTGTGGCGGATGGTCTGCTTCTCGCGGCGGTTAAGGATACGTTCGATGACAATCACCACCAGGAATACCTCCAGCGGTACGAAGGCCAGATCGCCCACCAGGTAAATGAGAATATGGTGGATATCACGGAAGACGAGGTAGTGAATAAAGTATATCAGGCCGGAAAGGGAGATAAAGACGAGAGCCGTGGCGAGGAAAATTTTATAACGTCCCATTTACCGGCCTGCTTTCAAATAGTTTCACTGTGTTATTGAATAAGATATTAGCATACCGTGAAGAAAAATATTTTATAACGTCCCATTTCCCGGTTAGTTTTCAAATAGTTTCATTGTGTTATTGAATAAGATATTAACATACCATTAAGACAAATATGAAATATACGGTGGAGATAAGGGTGCTCTATGGGTGGCGGCGGTCAGACCGGCTTACAGTCCG
This sequence comes from uncultured bacterium, assembly GCA_965369965.1. Taxonomy (GTDB): domain Bacteria; phylum Chloroflexota; class Dehalococcoidia; order Dehalococcoidales; family RBG-16-60-22; genus JACZSH01. The sequence continues at coordinate 3,979 of CBDUSH010000084.1, forward strand.
CAGATTTTATTGACCAGCGCCATGTTAAGGTTCCGGCGGACAACCTCCGCCAGCGCGTCGAACTGCTCTTCCTGGTTGACTTCGGATGATTCTGGTATCTCCGGAAGCCCTTTCCGCCGCCGTAACCCGGAGAGAAAGGCGTGGCGGAAGTTGCTGTTGTCAAACAGCCCGTGCAGGTAACTGCCGAAGATGAACCCCCCCGGGGCGGCCACGCCGTCGATATACCCCGCCTGTCCTTCTCTGTCTCCGGTTACCCGGAACAGCGGACGGGTGGAGCCCGGGGTTTGTCCCATGTGGATTTCGTAGCCGGTAACTTCCTGCCCGCTTAAACCGGCCAGCAGCCCCTCGTTGCCGAGCACCCGTGCTTTCACCTGGCGGGTGGTCTTTTCCGGTTCGAAAGCGGTCACCACGTCCAGCAAACCCAGTCCGGCGATATCGTCCTTGTCCGATTCCACGCCGCCGGGGTCTTTAATCCGCCGGCCCATCATCTGGAAACCGCCGCAGATACCAATCGTCGGCGTGCCGTTATTCGCCTGGCGGATTATCATCTCGGCTATCCCGGACCGGCGCAGGAACTCAAGGTCGGCGACGGTACTCTTGGTGCCGGGCAGGATAACGGCATCCGGCTCGCCAAGCTCATCCGCCGTCCGGACGTAGCGCACCCTGACACCGGCCTCCTGCTGCAGCGGCTCAAAGTCGGTGGAATTGGAAAGTCGCGGCAGGTGGATGACGGCAATGTCGAGAGATTCACCGGCCTGTCCGGATATCACCTCTTCTCCCAGGTCTATCGAGTCCTCCTCCGGTATCCGGATATGGCGGTAATAGGGAACAACGCCGATAACCGGGCGTGAGGTATGTTTCTCCAGGTAGTCCAGTCCCGGTTGAAGCAGGCTGACCTCCCCGCGGAACTTGTTGATGATAAAACCCTTGATGTGGCTTCTCTCGCTGTCGTCCAGCAGCGCCAGGGTGCCCACCAGGGAAGCGAAGACGCCTCCCCGGTCGATATCGCCCACCAGCAGCACCGGCGCCCCGGCTAATTTGGCGATGCGCATGTTGACGATCTCGTTCTGCCTGATGTTTATCTCCGCCGGACTGCCGGCGCCTTCGATAACGACGATGTCATACTTGGCGCGCAGGCGTTCCAGGGCTTCGGCCACCGAAGGGAGCAGCTTATTTGCCAGGGGACCGTATTCACCGGCGGTTAAAGTCATGGCGGGCTTGCCCATAAGCACCACCTGGCATTTGGAGTCAGCCTCCGGTTTCAGCAGTATCGGGTTCATGTCGACGGTAGGTTCCAGACCGGCGGCGGCTGCCTGCACCACCTGGGAGCGCCCCATTTCCTCACCCCGGCGGGTGACGAAAGAGTTCAGCGCCATGTTCTGGGACTTGAAAGGAGCCACCTTATAGCCGTCCTGTTTGAAGATACGGCAGAGAGCGGTGACCAGTATGCTCTTACCGGCGCCGGAGGTCGTCCCCTGGACCATTATCGTCCTGGCGGTCATCGTTCCCCGGTTGGTTCTCGGCACAGATTATACATAAAGTTAATAACAAACCCCGATCTTAACGGTCTTGAACTCCTGGTGTGTGGGTCGCCTCATCCTGGCGCCGTCGCCTGCCGGCGGCGGCCCGGTGCCCGGTGACTTACCGTTCGGGCAACTTGGCGGCGGTTATTCGACGACTTTGAACCTGGTCTTCGGCGCCCGGCATATCGGGCACTGGTCCGGCGCTTCCCCGGCTACGGTGTACCCGCAGACCTGACAGACGGCGTAAGCCTTGTCCTCCAGTTTCTCCCCGTCCGCCAGAGATTGCCTGGCTTTCTCGTATAAGCCGTGGTGTATCTTCTCTACCTGGTTGGCAAAATCAAAAGTGACCTCGGCTTTTTTATTCCCGTCCGCTTTGGCCTGCTCGATGAATTCGGGGTACATCTTGGTGAATTCGAAATGCTCGCCGCCGATAGCTGCCTGGAGGTTTTCGTCGGTTGACTTGATTTCTCCCAGGGTTCTGAAGTGGCTGTGGGCGTGGACGGTTTCCGCTTCGGCTACGGCGCGGAAAAGACGGGCTATCTGCGGGTGGCCTTCCTGGTCTGCCTTCTCGGCGGAAAACAGGTAGCGGCGGTTGGCCTGGCTTTCACCGGCAAAAGCTGCTTTCAGATTGTCCTCGGTACTCATGAGTGTTTCCTCCTTTATGACGGCTGTTTCTTTATTACTTCATACCTGATAAGCGTCTTGACGACTTTGGCGTCTGGCGTGGTCAGGTATTCTTCTTCGTGGTCACCGGCTATCTCGTAGCCGCTGTCGGTGATGAATCCTCGCAGGCGTGCTATGCTGCCGTCTTCCTGGTCGTAAGCTCCCAGGTGCAGAATCTGGCCGACCGTGCCGTATTCCCATGTCTCGATGCTGACGGTTACATCGGGAACTTTCCGGGGCAGGGCAGTGGTGTCTTCCGGAATGGGCAGGCCCAGAATCATCGTCCAGTCTTCCTTGGGGACGAGGTGCGCGTCCGGATACCGACCGCGCAATCCGCTCACTTTGAAAGTCGGCCGCCCTTGCTTCTTCAGGTCGAATTTCAAAGTGTACACCGCGCCGTAGAGGGCGGGCATAAACTCCGGAAAAACTTTGTCAGGGGCGCCTTTAGCATGCACCACCGCCATCTTTTGCGGCGGCATTTCCAGGATTTGAGGGTCTGTCTTGGATGATCTTGCTGGTGTCATCTGACTGGCCTCCTGTTTCCCGAATGCTTATTTCCAGTATAGCATGGGAGAAACTACGGATAAAGAGGCGCGTTTTTTAACGTCTCTTTTCCGTTCTTCGGGTTCCGTAACGCCCGGATATTGACAGCCCGGGGCGGGCGGATTACAGTAGGGCTAGTATTATACCGGAGGTGTTATCAAATGGAACTGATGGAAGGAATTGATACCCGGCGAAGCTCCCGTGCCTTCAAGCCCGCACCCATCCCGAAGGACGTCATGGAAAAAATATTATTGACCGCCGGCCGGAGCCCCTCTTACACCAACACCCAGCCGTGGGAAGTGGCCGTCGTCGTCGGCCGGAAGAAGGATGAACTGAGTAAAATTATCTTCGAGCTGGCCAAAGCCAAAGCCGCCACCGGTTCCGAAATTTCTCACCCTCAGTCCTGGCCGCCGGAGCTGGAGCAGCGCTTCCGGGAGCACGGCGCCCGTCGGCTGGCTAAAATCGGGGTGGCTCGTGACGACGAAGTGGGCAGGGAGAACCTGCGGCTGTCTAACTTTGAATTTTACGGCGCGCCCTGCGTGGTATTCCTTTTTATTGACAGCACCCTCACCACCTGGTCGATATACGACGTGGGACTGTTTTCCCAGAGCCTTATCCTGGCGGC
>CBDUSH010000085.1:0-7324 GCA_965369965.1 uncultured bacterium
AGAGGTCAGCGGCGGCGCCAGCCTGTTTACCTTCTAGTAAGTTATGGTAAAATAAAACCTGACTCATAATAATGGCTAATATTTTAACAGACAGGGTATATCATGGCAGTAACCAAGATCAGCAAAAAAGAAAAGCGGCCGGAAACGGAAAAACCGTTAAATATAGAGACGGTTACCTGGGAAAACCTGACCTGGGTTGACATCGAGCACCCGACGGAACGGGAAACAGACTACCTAGCGGAAAACTACCCCTTCCACCCCCTGGACCTGGATGACTGCCTGAGTCGCATACAGCGACCCAAGATAGACGAGTATAAAGACTACCTGTTTGTCGTCCTCCATTTTCCGATATTCAACAGAGAAGCCAGGGTAACCAGTCCCAGCCAACTATCGGTATTTATCGGCGAAAACTACCTGATTACGGTGCATAAAGGGGAGCTGAAACCGCTGGTAAAGCTTTTCCGCGACTGCCAGATTAACGAAGACTCCAAGCAAGAAGTGTTTAACCAGGGCTCCGGCTACTTACTCTACCGTGTCGTCGACCGGTTGATTGACTACTGCCTGCCAATACTTAACCGGGTCGTCGAGAATATTGAACAGGTTGAAGATAATATCTTTGCCGATGACCCGCGCGGCGCCATAAAAGACCTCTCGATACTGAGACGCGATATCATTTCTTTCCGCCGGATTATCTGGCCGATGCGAGCGGTTATCGGCAGCCTGGAACCAAAAGTACGCCGGTTTACCAAGATGGACCTGGCGGTTTACTTTGGCGACACTGTCGACCACATTGACAAAATCTGGGACGCCCTGGACGAATACAAAGAGATTATCGAAGGTCTTAACGGCACTTACGACTCTCTGGCCACCAGCCGCACCAATGAAGTCATGCGCATGCTGACGGTTATCGCCACCATTCTGCTGCCCATCACCGTCGTCGCCAGCCTCTGGGGAATGAACATCCCGCTTCCTTTCCAGGACTCCGCATATTCACTGGTATTTGTTTTTCTGGTCATGATAGTTATTATCGGCGGCATGCTGTTCTTCTTCCGCCGCAAGCACCTGATGTAGTCCGGCGGCCAAAGGCTTTAACATGAATGTTTCACACCGCTTAGTGATTATTACCGCCATTTTTATTACCTGCCTGATAACCGCCAATGTCATCGCCGTCAAATTAATCAGCTTTGGCCCGGTTATCCTGCCTGCCGCCATCTTTATTTTCCCGCTGAGTTACATCTTCGGCGACTTGCTCACCGAGGTCTATGGCTACCGCCAGGCGCGGCAAGTCATCTGGCTGGCTTTTATCTGCAACCTTATCTTCGTCATCTTTGTCTGGATGGGGCAGTTACTACCGCCGGCCTCTTTCTGGGAAGGACAGCGGTCTTACGAGATTATCCTGGGTTATACGCCGAGACTGCTGGCGGCTTCGTTCCTCGGCTACCTGGTCGGCGAGTTCGCCAATTCTTTTATCATGGCCAGGATGAAGGTTCTGACCCGGGGGCGCTGGCTGTGGAGCCGCACCATCGGCTCCACGATAGTGGGGCAGGGACTGGATACCACCCTGTTCATCACTATTGCTTTTATCGGCACGCCCGCCTTTTTACCGGTGATGATCCTCTACCACTGGCTGGCGAAGACGGTCATCGAAGCCCTGGCGACACCGGCGACTTACCGCCTGGTAAATTACCTGAAACGAAAAGAGGGGATAGACGTCTACGACGACCGGACGAACTTCAACCCTTTCCGCATTGCCGATTCGTCAAACTGAAAGGCGAGCCATAATGAAAATCAAAATCCTGGGCGCCCATAACTGTGAATCGTCAGTCACCAGACTGGTCAGCCTGTTAATCGATGATGTTCTGGCACTGGACGCGGGCAGCCTTACCTCCTGCTTGACCTTTGCCGCCCAGCAGAAACTGGAGGCAATTCTGCTCACCCACCAGCATTACGACCACATGCGTGATATCCCGGCGCTGGCAATGAACGCCGTTTTTTATGAAACCAACGTTAATGTTTACGCCACGCAAGCGGTTCGTGATGCACTGGAGACTCACTGGTTGAACGGCGTCACCTATGGTCAATTCCTGGAAAAACCGGCGGGAAAACCCATTATCAATTTCACCACCGTAGAGCCGTATAAAGCCACTCAGATCACTGAATACCTGGTTTTACCACTGCCGGTGTCTCATTCCGTACCTGCCACTGGTTATCAGATTACGGGCCCGGAAGGTAAAAAGTTATTGTACACCGGAGACACCGGACCGGGGCTGTCCGACTGCTGGGAACACGCTTCCCCGGACCTGATTATTACTGAGGTCACCGCCCCTGACCGATACATTGAATTTGGCCGGAAGAAGCAGCACCTCACGCCGGGTTTACTCAAAGAAGAATTAATTTCCTTCCGGAAGCAAAAAGGCTACCTGCCGCCGGTGGTTACCGTCCACATGAACCCGAGACAGGAAAACGAAATAGCCACTGAAATTACTCTGGTCGCCGCCGAGTTAAAAGCTTCTATCAGCCTAGCTTATGAGGGAATGCTGATTCAACTGTAAGACGGGAGGCAGTTTTTTATGGAACAAGAGGTACGGAACCTGGTTGGTATCTGCGGACTTTACTGCGGGACCTGTCCGAGTTATATTGCCAATCGTGAAAATAATGTTGCCGAACTGGAAAAACGCTCCCGGGAACTCAATATTCCGATCGAAGATACCCGCTGTCAGGGTTGCCAGTCAAACAGAGTAATGGCCCTCTGTGTGGACTGCCACAGTGGTTTCCGCCGGTGCGCCGGTGAGCATGAAGTAACCTGGTGTTTTGAGTGTTCTGATTTTCCCTGCGAGCGACTGATGAACTTCAGGGATAGCCACGTCGTCAACGGTATCTCACATCATGCCCATGTGATTGAAGACCTGCAATACATGAGGGAGCACGGTATTGCACAGTGGGTGGCGGAACAGGAAAAAGCGGGGCGATGCCCACACTGCGGCAAAAATCTGTACTGGTTTAGCCGGGTCTGCCCTGATTGCCAAACCGGGATAAAGTAAAGTGGGGAGCATCAAAGAGGCGGAGCGGTCAGACTATATAAAATTTACGGCTGACCATAACGTCGGCAAACTAGCCAAGTGGCTGCGGATGATAGGTTACGACACCATTTTCTTTCAAGGCGCCGACGACTCACAAATGGTAGCCGGGGCGCTCTCCGAAGACAGGATAGTTCTGACCCGCGATACCCAGATAATAAAACGGAGAGTGGCCACGAGCGGCCAACTTAAGGTCATCCTGCTTCAGAGCGACCTGCCGGAATCACAAATACGGCAGGTATTAAGCACTCTACCAATTGATGCCCCGCCCCAGCCTTTCACCCGCTGTCTGGAGTGCAATCAGCTCCTGGAAGAAAAGAGCAAAAACCAGGTGGAAAACCGCGTGCCGCCTTACGTCTTTAAAACGCAACGCCAGTACATGGAATGCCCGGACTGCCACCGGCTTTACTGGAGAGGCACCCATTGGGAGGCAATGACCAGAAAGCTGAACCAGTTAGCCGGAAAACAGCTGTGATAACACGGTTGACCATAGGCAAGTATATTGCTACACTCAAAATACGGGTTTTTTAACCGTTAGAATAGTAACCGGTGAAGAGATGCATCGGCGGGTATTTTGACCATGAAGATAGTGACCAGTGAAGAGATGCGCCGGATAGAACAGGCCTGCGCCGGTATCGGCCTGCCTCCCGAGGTGCTTATGGAGGAGGCGGGTAAGGCTATCGCCGAAGAGGCGGGGCGCATCCTGAGTGATGTCAGCCGGCAGCACGTCCTTTGCCTGGTCGGGCCGGGGAATAACGGCGGGGACGGCCTGGTATCCGCCCGCTACCTCCACGACCGGGGAGCCGGGGTAAGCGTCTTCCTGGCCGGGCGGCGACCGGCGGATGACCCGAATCTGCGACTGGTAGAGGAGCGGGGTATCACTGTTATTGACGCCGCCCGGGACGAGACCCTGACCGAATTCGACGAGTTGCTTGCCTCAGCCAGCTGCATCATTGATGCTCTCTTCGGCACCGGTAAAATCCGTCCCCTCCGGGGCATCTTTCAGCAGGTATTGGAAAAGACCCTCCGGGCTAAAGAGGCACGGGGTGGCATGCGTATCATGGCCGTTGATTTACCTTCCGGAGTCGATGCCGACAGTGGCGCCGCCGACCCGGCCAGTCTTTCGGTGGATAACACTATCAGCCTCGGTTATCCCAAGGCGGGATTGTTCAACTTTCCCGGAGCGGCCAGAGCCGGTAAGCTGAGAGTAGTCGATATCGGCATTCCGGACTACCTGGCGGAGGCGATAACCACCGGGCTAACCACCGATGAATGGGCGAGAGGTATCCTTCCCAGGCGTCCGATTGAAGCCAATAAGGGAACTTTCGGCAAGGTGCTGGTGGTGGCCGGCTCCATAAATTACACCGGCGCGGCCTATCTGGCCTGCAGCGGTGCCTTAAGAGTCGGCGCCGGACTGATAACCCTGGCCACCGCCACCAGCCTGCTGCCTATCATGGCCGCCAAACTGACGGAGGTAACCTACCTGCCGCTGCCTGAATCGGAGGCAGGGGATATCTCTCTCCGGGCAGTGGAAATCATCACCCAGCAAAGTAAAGATTATGATGTTATGCTCGTGGGATGCGGCCTGGGGCAGAGCCGGTCGACCGTTGACTTCGTCCGTGCCCTGCTCTTTAAGCAGGGACTGCCGGCTCCGGTCATTGACGCCGACGCTCTGAACACGCTGGCAGTAACCGCGGACTGGTGGCAACGGCTACCCAATGATGCTATACTTACCCCACATCCCGGTGAAATGGGGCGACTGAGCGGACTGGAAGTAGCCGAGATACAGGCAGACCGACTGGGCACCGCCAGCAAGTTCGCCCGGGAGTGGCAGAAAACGGTCGTTTTGAAGGGAGCTTATACCGCGGTGGCCGCGCCGGATGGCCGGGTAATGGTCAGTCCTATGGCCAATCCGGGACTGGCTTCGGCGGGCACCGGAGACGTGCTGGCCGGAACCATTGCCGGATTACGGGCGCAGGGTTGCCCCGTATTCGAATCGGCCGTGCTTGGCGTTTACCTTCATGGTAAGGCCGGGGAAATGGTCAGGGACAGGCTGGGCGAGGCCGGAATGATTGCCTCCGACCTGCTGCCCTGGCTGCCAATGGCCATTAAACAATTAAAGGAAACAGGTCAGGAAAGAAATGCTGCTGGCAATTGATATTGGCAACACGGATACCACTCTGGGGGTCTTTGACGGGGAAAAGCTCCGGGCGACCTGGCACATGGCAACCGAAGTACACCGGATGCCGGACGAATACGCGGCGACACTATTAAACCTGCTGAGCCACCAGAGCCTGGCAGTGGCTGATATTAAAGAGGTAGCCCTGTGCAGCGTGGTGCCGCCGATGGTGACCACTTTTGAGGCTCTATCGAAACGCTACTTCGGCACTTCGCCGCTGGTAATCGGCGCCGGAGTCAAAACCGGGGTGCGTATCCTGATGGACAATCCGAGAGAAGTGGGCGCCGACCGGATCGTCAATGCCGCCGCCGCCCACCATATTTACGGCGGCCCGGCAATCATCACCGACCTGGGAACGGCGACAACCTTTGACGTCATCTCCCGGGAAGGGGACTACCTGGGCGGGGTAATCGCCTCGGGGATAAGTACGGCGGCGGAGGCCCTTTTCGCGCGGGCGGCCATGCTCCCCCGGGTGGAGCTGGTCCGACCCAAAAACGCCATCGGCACCAGCACTATTTCCGCCATGCAGTCGGGTCTCATCTTCGGCTATGTGGGACTGGTAGAGGGCATCGTGTCACGTATTCAACGGGAACTGGACGGCAAAGCTAAAGTAGTTGCCACCGGCGGCTACGCGCAACTTATCGCCAATGAAACCGGGGTAATCGACGAGGTAAACCCAAGTCTGACGCTGATTGGGCTCCGGATTATCAACAAAATGAACCGGGCATAAACCGGTGGAGGAGTGAGCCGTCCGGAGAGATGACCATGCTAACCGATAAAACGATAGTCCTGGGTATTACCGGAGGTATCGCCGCTTACAAGGCGACTGACATCGCCAGCAAGCTGACCCAGGAAGGCGCCCGGGTGGAAGTGGTGATGACCGAAGCGGCCACCCGGTTCATCACGCCGCTGACCCTGCGCGGCATCACCGGCCGACCGGTGATAACCGACATGTTCGAGCCGGCCGCCGAATACAGCCTAGAGCACATTGCCCTGGCCGAGGCCGCCGACGTGGTGGTTATCGCCCCGGCGACGGCCAACACTATCGCTCGCCTGGCCGCCGGTATTGCCGATAACCTGCTTACCTGCCTGGTACTGGCGACAAAAACCCCGGTGGTTTTAGCCCCGGCGATGAACGACAACATGTTTCAAAACCCGGTGACCCAGGACAACCTGGCCAAGCTCAAAGCCAGGGGGTTTACCGTTATCGAACCGGCCTACGGGCGGCTTGCTTCCGGCAAGACAGGACGGGGAAGGCTGGCCGGGACTGAGACCATCATCGGCGGGGTAAAGGGAGTGCTGGGGAAGCAAGGCGATCTAGCCGGCAAGCGCCTGGTGGTGACGGCCGGCGGCACCCGGGAACCAATCGACCCGGTGCGCTACGTCGGCAACCGTTCCTCGGGAAAGATGGGCTACGCGATAGCCGAGGCGGCCCGGGACAGGGGCGCCGGGGTAACCTTAATCTCAGCGCCCACCTGGCTGGCGGCGCCGGGCGGGATTGAAGTCGTCCACGTGCAGACCGCCCGCCAGATGAAAGAGGCGGTGGCCGGGGCCATCCTCAAGGCGGACGCCCTGGTGATGGCGGCGGCGGTGGCTGACTACCAGCCAAAAGACTACCGGGAAACCAAGATAAAAAAGAACACGCCGACGATGACCGTGGAGATGGTCAGGACGCCCGATATCCTGGGGGAGGTGAAGGGGGAGTTTTTGAGAGTCGGCTTTGCCGCCGAAAGCGAGAACGTGGTCGCCAACGCCAAAGGGAAACTGGCCAAAAAGCAGCTCGATCTGATCGTGGCCAACGACATTACCGCCGCCGGCAGCGGTTTCGATACGGATACCAATCAGGTGACCATGATCGACCGGAACGGCGAGACGGAAAAGCTGCCCCTGCTGAGCAAGCGAGAGGCGGCCGAGCGGATACTGGACAGGGTGGCGGGGCTTTTAGCCGGGCAAGCCGGCAGGCAGCGAGGCACGGCGACAAAAAAATTAAAATAAAAAATAAGGAAACAAACCGTAGCTGGTTAGCTTTGGCTTGTTTTTAGATTTATGTCAACTCTGCTTGAATCAA
>CBDUSH010000086.1:0-7321 GCA_965369965.1 uncultured bacterium
CGCCCACAACCTCAGGTCGTTGGGCACCAGGGGGTAGTCGTTGATATCAGTGCCCAGTTTCCAATCCGGGTCTTCCCAGAGTAAAGACCGGTTGCCGAACTCCAGAGAGCGAACCGCTTTTTGCAGCGCCGCCTCAAAACTGCGGTCGATGGCCATTACTTCGCCGGTAGCTTTCATCTGGGTACCGATTGTCCGTTCGCCGGAGGCGAATTTATCAAACGGCCAGCGGGGAATCTTGACGACCACATAGTCCAGGGCCGGTTCAAAAGAGGCCATGGTGCTGCCGGTGACCGCGTTGGGTATTTCATCAAGTGTTTTGCCGATGGCTATTTTAGCCGCCACGCGGGCTATCGGGTAGCCGGTGGCCTTGCTGGCCAATGCCGAACTGCGGCTGACCCGGGGATTGACCTCAATGACATAGTATCGCTCACTTTCAGGGTCGAGGGCGAACTGCACATTACAGCCTCCCTGAACACCCAGGGCGCGGATAATTTTCAGGCTGGCAGTCCTCAGCATCTGATACTCTTTATTGGTCAGGGTCTGGCTGGGAGCCACCACGATGCTGTCACCGGTATGTACTCCCATCGGGTCAAGGTTTTCCATGTTGCAGACGGTAATGCAGTTGTCCGCCCCGTCCCGCATCACTTCGTATTCAATTTCCTTCCAGCCGGCGACCGACTCTTCCAGCAATACCTGGCTGATGGGACTGGCCGCCAGTCCGGCGATAACCGTTTTTTCCAGTTCGTCCCGGGTAACCGCGATACCGCCGCCGGTGCCGCCGAGAGTATAAGCCGGCCGTACCACCAGGGGCAGGCCAATATCTTTGACCACCTGTCCGGCCTCCTGCAGGTTGGTGACGATAGCGCTCCGGGGCACCGGCTCGTCAATATCGAGCAGCATCTGCTTGAACAGTTGGCGGTCTTCGGCCATCCGTATCGTCTCTAACGGTGTCCCCAGCAGTTTTACCCGGTATTTCTCCAGAATGCCGGCATCGGCCAGGTCTATCGCCAAGTTAAGCCCGGTCTGGCCGCCGAGGGTGGGCAATAGACCATCCGGACGTTCCCGCTCAATAATGCGACTTATTATATCCACCGTCAGCGGTTCGATGTAGACGGTATCGGCGATACCTTCATCGGTCATAATGGTGGCCGGATTAGAGTTGATCAGCACCGATTCCACCCCTTCCTCCCGCATCGCCTTGCAGGCCTGAGTGCCGGCGTAATCAAACTCGGCCGCCTGCCCGATAATGATGGGACCGCTACCGATAATCAGCACTTTAGCTGGTTTTGACATATCCGTAATCGAGCCTACCTCCTATACCTCAAGGCTCTTTGTCGGCGGCTTCTGCCGACGCATCGTCTCTATAAAATCCTGAAAAAGGTAGGTGCTGTCCAGGGGGCCGGGAGAAGCTTCCGAATGGTATTGGATAGAAAAGACGGGCAGTTCCCGGTGGCGCAGGCCTTCCACGGTGCCGTCATTCAGGTTTATCCAGGTAACTTCCAGACCGTCTTTAAGGCTGTCGGGGTCGACAGCGTAACCGTGATTCTGGGCGGTAATGTATACCCGGCCAGTGGTCAAATCACGTACCGGATGATTGCTGCCACGGTGACCGAACTTCAGCTTGAACGTCCGGCCGCCAAAGGCGCGCGCCAGGAGCTGGTTGCCCAGGCAGATGCCCATCACCGGTTTTTTAGCCACCAGTTTTTTAACGGTGGCGACAATATAATCCAGGATTTCCGGGTCACCCGGGCCGGGAGAGAGTAGAATCCCATCCGGCTCCAGGGCCAGGATTTCATCAGCCGCCGTAGCCGCCGGCACCACGGTCACCGCACAGCCCATGCTTTTCAGCAGACGCAGGATGTTATACTTCAGGCCGCAATCCAGAACGGCGACATGACAGGCATCCTTTGCCTTGGTCTCCGGTTCCCACTGGTAAAGAGCCGCTGAAGTTACCTGCCGGACAAAATCGGTGGCGCCGTAGCGTGAGCCTTCCCGTATCTGTCTCAGCGCCTGCGGCAGGTCTTGGGCACTGGTAATAACGCCCATCATCACCCCGTGTGAACGAAGCCGGCGGGTAATAGCCCGTGTATCCACGCCGTATATACCGGGGATACCGCTCTCGGCCAAATACTGGTGCAGAGTCTGTTGACTCAGGTAATGACTGGGCTCGGGACATTCCCCCTTGACGACAAAGCCGCTGACCTGAATTTTGTTCGACTCAAAGTCCTGCTCATTAATGCCATAGTTACCCACCAGGGGATAAGTGGGGACTAATATCTGTCCGGCGTAAGAAGGGTCGGTCAGCATCTCCTGATAACCGACCATACCGGTATTAAAGACCACTTCGCCATAAGCTCCGGTGCCGGCGCCAAAGGTAAATCCCTCATAGATTGACCCGTCCTCTAAGGTTAAGATTGCCTTCTTAGTCATGGATGATATCTATGAGTTCCTTACTCCTTAATCTTCGAACCACCGATTTGCAATATACAGTAACTATATTCCACTCCCCAAGTCCGGGGATGATACCGGCAATAACTCACCAGTCACGATTAAAGCCATGATAACTGTTTTTGGACAAAAAAATACCCCCCGCTTTCTAAAAAGCAGGAGGTTTTGCCCTGACTTCATTTGCGCCTCCCTTGTTAGCCTCACAGGACTAACTTAAAGGATGGAGTTTAATGCTTATTCTAGTTGTTCATTATACCACCTTAACCGGGCTAAGGCAAGCCACATTATTCGCTCCAGTAATCTTGCTGATGGCAATCCAAAAAAAGTTCCTTTTTTATCCCAGAGTTCCACGCCTAGACTCCAAGCATGAAAGTTGGCGGACCTTTTTAGCTCAGGGCCGCAGTCCAATCCAATATGTCCTGGCATTCCCAATAATTCAAATAGCCAGCCAATACCATCGTATGAAGGGGTATGTTTCCAGCATTGCATAGTCACAATAACAACTATCATTTTCCATTTAGGATCCAAGTGAATACACGCATGTAATCATCGGCTTGTTTGTTCGTTCGTAGGTAATATTATTCATTATAGTTTATTATACTTAGATAGCAATATTATGCTCAGGTCGTTTTCGTTTCTGGTGGAGACAGGGGAGAGTCGGATTCTACCTGAAACAAAGGTCTTGTGTTTTGTTTAGTTTAATCTAAATTTTCGGTGATAGCGGTAGGAGGGGCAGGTCGCCAGCTAAATTTCTTATACGTAATTAGCCGATTTCCTCCATTTTCTTAAGTATTTGTTCTCTGGCAATTTCTCTCGTTTTCAGACTTACATCTCCATCGATCCAATGAAATATTCCTTCCTTATCTTTTTCAAGAATTACGTATGCCCAATCTTCGTCAATACTATCGAGCGCTATAGCACCTATTATTGTTCGATTCTTATTAGCAAACCATTCCTTTTCTACGGCGATAGGATACTTATTGTTGACTGTATTCACGACTCTGTTTTCATGGGATAACGATACCGCGCAACATTTCCCCTCGCTCCAGCATCCGGTAGGCTTCATTTATCTCCTCCAGCTTGAAGCGATGAGAGACTATTTTGTCCGGTTGAACCACCCCGTTTTTCACCAGCCCTATAATGGCGGGCATGTCGGACAGGCGGTAGTTCTTTGAACCCAATACGTTAAGCTCCTGCCACATAAGGCGGTTTACGCTTAACTGAATCTTTTCAAAGCTGAATCCGACGACGATTATGCTACCTCCGGGACGGGTAGCCCGGCAGGCGCTCTCTATCATCTGGGCAAGACCGCTGACATCAATTGAGATATCGACGCCACCTCCCGTCAGTCGCCTGACTGCCCGGTCGACCGAATCGACTTCTCCGGTGTTGATTATCTCGGCAGCCCCGTACTCCTCCGCCTTCGCCAATTTCCACTGCTTTCGGCCGATGGCGATAACCCGGGCACCGATGGCGGCTGTCATTTGTACGCAGACAAGTCCCAGTCCGCCGGATGCTCCGTAGATAGCTACCGTGTCTCCCTTTTTTACCCGGGCGCGATTGTAGACGGCGTGATAAGAAGTGGCCACGGCGTCGGTGATGATGGCGCTGGCTTCCAGAGGGAGGCTGTCCGGCAGTGGAATGACGCCGGTGGCCGGTGCCGTCACGTATTCGGCAAAGGCGCCGTCCCGGTTGGCGCCCACCAGGGTCATCCCGGGGCACAGGTTTTCCCGTCCCGTGCGGCAGAAGTCGCAGGCGAAGCAGGGGATTGCGGTGGCGACGAGCACTCTCTGCCCGGCGGTGAGGCCGTTTACCTCCCGTCCGGTCTCGGCCACCGTCCCCACCGGTTCATGACCGAGAATAATCGGCGGCGGCTTGGGGGTGGCCCCCGCCACTTTCAGGTATTCCAGGTCGGTCCGGCAGAGGCCGCAGGCGGCTACTTTTACCAGCACTTCACCGGTTGCCGGAACCGGTACCGGTACTTCCTCGATGCTGATTGGTTTTTGGGGCCAGGAGCCGCCCGGCCCGTGGAAAACAGCCGCTTTCATTTTAACCCCCTGAGTATATTTGTTATTGTGCCGCTGATGTTTATTTCGGCCACCGGAGCCATATCGATTGTTTCTCCGGCCACCAGGATACTTCTTTTCGCCCTCGCTCTGGTCTCTATCTTGTTGCCGCAGGCCCGGGCACAGCCACAAAGGATGACCAGAGTGTTGATGTCAGTACTTTCAGGAGAAACAAATTCCAGGTCAGCTTTTTTTTCGATGGTGGTCAGCAGGCTTCCGCCTATTTGGGACAGGTTGACCAGCGGATTACAGGAGCCGCAGTATTTTAAGGCCACCTTGAGACTGGAGCCGTTCGCGGTGCTCGTGGTTACTCTCCGATTTTGGCCAGGTTCCGGGCGAGTCTTTTCTTGTGCTCCAGATTGGCACGGCGCATAATCATTATCCTCTGTGCCTGAGGCGAACCGGCGCCATGCATCGATTCGACAAGAGCGGTGCCGCAGGTCATGCCTTCAATTAGTCTCAGCAGGCGCATCCTGGTCTCGGCGGGAAACTCCGCCGAGGTTTTCAGGTATTTATCCACATATTTGCCAATCACCGAATCTCCCCAGTCCGCCTCCGAGGGCAGGGTGGCCAGCATACCTCCGGCCATATCCTGGGCAAGACGGGCTATCTCGTAGATATTACGTGTCACGTTCAGCTTGGTTACGTTAGCCAGCAGCGGGTCGGCGATAAAGTTACCCGCCGGCAGTTGGTAGCCCTGGCAGGAACAGGCGATAGAGCAGCAGTAGAGGGTTTCCGTCAGGTGAACCATCTCCACTATCTTGTCCTTAATGTGGGCGGCGCCAGCGGTACCATGGGCTTCATTAAGGCCGTAAATAGCTCCGATCAGGACGTCGGACAGGCCTGCTTTACACCCGCCGTAATTCTGGCGGTGGGCGGTGGCAAAACGCTCCACCAGTTCAAAGGCGAAATCGTGCTCCCCGCACATGAAGACGTGTTTCCAGGGAACGAAAACGTCTTCAAATACCAGCAGCGCCTCTCCACCGACGATACCGAATTCGGCGTTACCCTGATCAATCAGGCAGCCGCTGCACTTCCGGTCGTCGTTGGTCTGCCGGCCGAAAACGTGGATTACTCCGGGAGCGTCTACCGGTATGTAGCAGCAGACGGCAAAATCGGCGTCGTCTTCCTTCATCGCTGTGGTGGGCATGACCAGGTGGCCGTGGGCGTTTACCGCGCCGGTAATATGGGTTTTGGCTCCCCGCACGATGATGCCGTCCTTATTCTTCTCCACAACGTGTACGTACTGGTCCGGGTCGGGCTGCTGGCTGGGAGACAACCTCCGGTCGCCTTTGGCATCGGTCATCGCCCCGGAGAGGAATAAATCTTTGGCTTGTACTTCACGCAATAAATTGATAAACCGCTGGTGATAATCGGTGCCATTCTTCTGGTCGATATCGTAAGTGACGGAAAAGATAGCGTTCATCGCGTCGTGTCCGACACAGCGGGCGAAGCAACTTGCCGTGTGCTGTCCGAGAGCGCGCAGCGCTTTAACTTTCCGCACCAGGTCGTGGGTGCCGTGATGGATATGAGTAAAGAAATTAATCTTTTCCCCGTCCAGGTGGGAGGTGGTGGTCAGTAGTTCTTCAAACTCGGGTGCCCGGGCCATGTCGTAGGTAAGCGCGGCGGCATTAACGTGAGGTATAAAAGCCGGGTGGTCAGCCACGCTGTCTATTTTTTCGGCCAGGTAGTATATCTCCGGTTTGAGTTGCCTAAGACTGTCCCGGTATTCGTCACCACGCATCATACCCATAACGACGGTTCCTCTTCCACTGTGGAATGAAAATTATACGGCTTGAATCTCTGGTTATTCGTAGCTGCGCCCGAGGGCGAGGGCAATCGAAGACAGAAGTAATATTGTCGCCAGGGAGAACCAGAAACCCCAGGTCAGTTCCGACGACAGCATGGACGGGTCGATCACGCCCAGCGCTGTGATGATACCCATGACGGCGCTGAGTCCGCCGATACCGCCCAGAATCGCGGCTGTTATTCCCATAGTAATTACCTCCTTTGTTTATCCTTTTGTTATGTTATTATATACATATCCTTAAAAAAGTCAAAAATGACGATACTTCTTTGGCAGGGGACAATGGCAATAGATAACAGGGGGAATCTGGAAAAGCAGATCGGGGATTTGCTGCGGGGGCGGGGACTAACCCTGGGCGTGGTCGAATCGGCCACCGGCGGGCTGATATCTCACCGGATAACCAGTGTGTCCGGCAGCTCCGGTTATTTTAAGGGATCAATTATCTCCTACTGTAATGAGATTAAGGTCAGCTTGGTCGGGGTTAATCCGGCGACCCTTCGGCGCTACGGCGCGGTCAGCCCCCAGGTGGCCGGAGAAATGGCGGTGGGAGGCCGGGAAAGATTGGACGTGGATATTTGTCTGGCCGATACCGGCATCGCCGGACCGGATGGCGCCGTGCCCGGAAAACCGGTGGGGCGGTTTTACCTGGGGCTGTCGGATAAATCCGGCACCGGCAGCCGGCAGCACGACTTTTCCGGCGACCGGGAGCAGAACAAAAACCTCGCCGCCGAAGCGGCTCTGGAATGGTTGCGCCAGTACCTCTTGAGTCTGAAATGAGCCACCGGTGGGCAAAATCCTTTTAAATCTCCCCCCATCCTCCTATTGAGGAGAAGGGGGATACCGGGGGATGGAATTGTCCAACTACATGGCAGACGGTAAACCGTAAATTGTCTTTAAACTCGCCCGATGCTATACTCTGACTAAATGTACTTGAGATTGGAGAGCCTGGATGAAAAGAGGCGACAGCCGGAATTATGACCAGATGCGGCCAGTCCGTATT
>CBDUSH010000087.1:0-7307 GCA_965369965.1 uncultured bacterium
CTGGGCGACAAGACGCTGGAGTTTATCTACGCTCCGTGGGTGCACTGGCCGGAAACAATGCTCACTTACCTGAAAGAAGACAAAATACTGTTCAGTTGCGACTTCTTCGGCGCGCACCTGGCCACCTCCGAGACGTACGTCTCCGACGAGGGACATACCGATGAAGCCGCCAAACGGTATTTCGCGGAAATAATGATGCCGTTCCGAACCAGCATCCAGAAAAACCTGCAGGCGATAAGTAAATACGATATTGATATCATCGCTCCGAGTCACGGTCCGCTGCATGACCGGCCCGACCTTATCCGCGAGGCGTACCGGCACTGGGTAACCGACGAACCGAAAAACAGCGTGGTACTGCCTTTCGTCTCGATGCACGGCAGCACCCGGCTGATGGTGAATTACCTGACGGAGGCGCTGATGAGAAGAGGGGTAGCGGTGAAGCGATTCGACCTGACGGCAACCGACAGCGGCCAACTGGCGATGGCGCTGGTTGACGCGGCGACGATCGTTATCGGCACGCCGACGGTCCTGGCGGGGGCACATCCGTTAGCCGCCAACGCGGCGTTCCTGGCAAACGCGGTACGTCCCAACGTCAAATTTGTCTCGATAATCGGCTCTTTCGGTTGGGGAGGCAAGACGGTGGAACAGCTCGCCGCCATGCTTTCCAACCTGAAGGTGGAAGTGCTGGAACCGGTGCTGAGTCGAGGGTTTCCCAAGGAAGCCGATATGGCTGCCCTGGACAGACTGGCGGAGACAATCAGCGTCAAGCACAAAGAGAACAATTTTATATAAGCAGGAAGTAACGGAAAATAGTATATAGGCAGGAAGTAGCAAGCAGGAAACAACGGGGGATATATGGATAAAGCAGGAATAATTGCACTGCTCACCGAAGACCTTAAAGACGAACACGGCGCCATTATCCAGTACCTGAACCATGCCTACGGCATGGGCGAAGGCGAAATTGCCTGCGAAATAGAGGCGGTCGCGCGCGATGAAATGCGCCATCTGGACTGGCTGGCGGAGACAATAACCGAGCTTGGCGGGACGGTCAACCTGGAGCGGGGCAAGATGCGGATGGGCGGCGCACTGGTGCCGGGCTGGATGAGAAACGACGTATTTCTGGAAGAGGGCGCCATCGCCCAGTACCGGGAACACATTAAAGCCATTGACGACCCGAAGATAAAACGGCTGCTCGAACGAATACTGGCCGACGAACAGGCGCACCGCGATGTTTTCGGGCATTTTACGGAAAAGACGGAGGCGGAGGGATCCAGAGACGTGACCGGAAACCGGCAGGATAAAACGGTGGAGGTGATTAACCGGAGTATCGGGCACGAGTACACGGTGGTGCTGCAGTACCTTTTGCATTCTTACCTGAGCACCGATGCGGAAGGGAAAAAGCAGCTTGAAGACCAGGCCATTAACGAGATGCAGCACATGGGGTGGCTGGCCGAAGGGATGGTCAGCAGCGGCGGAAAGCCGGTAATCGAACATTTCGAGGTCGACCGGTCGACAAAATTCACCGATATGCTCCACGCCGACATAAAAATCGAGCGGGAGGTGAGTGAGGCATACGACCGGGCGGCCCGGGAAGCCGAAGACCCCGACCTGAAAAAGCTGTTTCTGCGAATGAGAGACAACGAAATATACCATGCCGAAGTATTCAGCGATCTCCTGGAGAAAGCAGAAAAAGAATAACCGCTCACTGGCGAGGTAAATAGCGAACTTGCCGGGAA
This sequence comes from uncultured bacterium, assembly GCA_965369965.1. Taxonomy (GTDB): domain Bacteria; phylum Chloroflexota; class Dehalococcoidia; order Dehalococcoidales; family RBG-16-60-22; genus JACZSH01. The sequence continues at coordinate 1,737 of CBDUSH010000087.1, forward strand.
ATATTAGAGAATATGACAGGAGGGAACAAAAGTATGCCGGATGAATTGACAGAACTGCTGGACACGGCGATATACAAGGAAATCGCGGCTCAGGCCGTTTACGAAGCCGGCATAAAGAAAACGAATGACCCGGCGGCGAAGGCACTGATGGGAGATCTGGCCAAGGAAGAACTCGGCCATACGCGGAAGCTGAAGAAGCTGAAGGAAAAAGGCTTCTCCAGCCAGGACTGGCACTATGAGGTGGTACCAAACCTGATGCTGAGCGAGCATCTTACCGGCGGGGAAACACTGGAAAACATCGACTTCCAGGACCTGCTGATAACGGCCATGAAACGGGAACAGCAGGCGGTTGAATTTTATTCAAGGATGATGGGGGCGCTGAGGGACATGGCGGCCAAACAGGTATGTGAAGGACTGGTGCACGAGGAACTGAAACATAAGCTGAGACTGGAAACACTGTACGACGATATATTTTACGGCGAGGATTGAGCACCGTACCGAATATACAGCCGGTTAAAGATACCACCGAGGAAGGCCAGCAGGCTTTTCCCGGCTACTGAAACGACAGCCAGACACCGCAACCTCCCGGTAAGGAGAGCTAAAATTGCCGGTCTCTTTTTCAAGTAACGAATTGATTAACCTGGCCATCGACATCGAGAAGCGAGGCATCGTTTTCTACGACATCATGGCCAGGTCAACCGAGAACGCCGACGCCCGGGAGGTGTTTCACGGGCTGATGGAAATGGAACGCGAGCACATCCACGTCTTTGAGAATTTTCCGGATAAAAACGGGGGCGACCCGGTTTTAAAGGATGCTGCCGAATATTCAACTTATCTGAAATCGTTAATCGATAACGCGGTCTTTAACGAAGAATCAGCCGTCAGCGAGATGGCAACCCAGGTAAACAGCGACCTAACGGCGCTGGAACTGGGCATCAGCATGGAAAAAGACTCCATATTATTCTATTATGAGATGAGAGAACGGCTGGCCGGGCCTTACCGGGTGACGGTCGACCGGATAATCAGCGAAGAGAAAGGGCATCTGAACCAGCTGGCCGGTTTGAAGAGGATTTTGACCGATGATTGAATCCGGGGGTCAGGAAACGGCGAAGAGAAAGGCCACCTGAATCAATTTTCCGGTTTGAAGAGGATTTTGACCGATGACTGAATCCGAAATACTGAAAAAATACCGGCGGGTGGCGGTGGTGGGAGCTTCGGCCAATCCGGAGCGGCCCAGTTACCGGGTAGCCAGTTATCTCATCGAAAACGGCTACGATGTTATCCCGGTAAATCCGGGCGTCAGGGAGATACTGGGCAGGGTTGCCTATCCCGACCTGAGCTCTATCCCGGGAGGGGTTGAGGTGGTGGATGTTTTCCGCCGTCCGGAGTACCTGCCGTCTATCGTGGAGGAGGCAATTAAAACAGGCGCGCGGGTAATCTGGATGCAGGAAGGGATTGTCAACGAGGAGGCAGCCAGCCGGGCCAGGGAAGCCGGACTGACCGTGATTATGGATCGGTGCATAAAGAAAGAGCACCTCCGGCTGACGGACTAAGCGGACAACGTTAAGCGGGAAAACCGGCCAATGACCATGGATTTTACACTGACAGAACTTTTGGAAAAGGCGATACAAAAAGAAATAGAAGCGCAAACCCTGTATGCCGAACTGAGCCGAAGGGTAGAAGAAGCGGCTGTCCGGGACGCCCTGCAGGCACTGGTACGACAGGAGGAGGGGCATCAAAAACTCCTGGAGCAGTACCGGGATGGTGAACTGAAGGGCGGGGCGTTGAGGAAAGGGCAGAGGCTGGATTACCGGATCGTGGAAAAACTCGACCACCGGGAAATATCGGCGGACATGGCGCTGAAAGACGTCTTTTTACTGGCCGCCGGCCGTGAGAAAGCGGCCCACGAATTTTACCTGGCACTGGCGGAGATACACCCGGCGGGAGAGGCAAAAAAACTGATGACGGACCTGGCGGCACAGGAACTGGGTCACAAGCACCGGGTGGAGTACCTGTATACGGAAGTCGCCTTTCCACAGCTTGACGGAGGCTAACGGTCACGGCGTCATTGCCGTCGCAGGAGCGCAGGGGGCCAGGCAGATTAGTTTATGTAAAATGCATGATACCGACCTTGATAATATTGAACCGGCGCCGTTCCTGGTGGAAAACGTAGCCCTGCTGCCGAAAGGACGAGTCCTGGACGTGGCTGCGGGATACGGACGGAACGCGCTCTACCTGGCCGGACTTGGTTTTCAGGTGGACGGAGTGGATATATCCGCCGAAGCGGTGAGATACGCCGGGAAGGCGGCCCGGGCGAGCGGATTATCAATCAACCTCCGGACGGCCAGCCTGGAGGATGAGTTTAAGATAGAGAAAAACGGTTATGACGTAATTATATGCTTCAGCTATCTGCAACGCGCGCTGATACCGCAGATAAAAGCCGGGCTGCGGAGGGGAGGAGTGGTGGTCTACGAGACTTTCCTGGTGGACCAGGCCCTGTGGGGGAAGCCAAAGAACCCGGACTATCTGCTCAAGCATAATGAACTGCTCGAAATGTTTCGTGATTTCCGGTGCCTGCGTTACCGGGAAGGCGTTTTTATAAACGGCCGGGACAGGCGGGCTATCGCCAGCATCGTAGCGGAGAAGCTTCAGCCGGGTTAAGCAAAAGCACCGGGGAAACCGACCGGTAAAGGGAAGGAAAATATATACTGAGAAACAAGATACTTATGGTATTTCTGGCGTTACTGATAATCATCAGCGGCGGCCTCAGCTACTACGCGTATACAGTGAGCCGGCAGGTCGAAATCCTGAGCGACCAACTGGCCGGACTGAGCGCGGAACAGGCGGAGAGAATCGATACTTTAAGCGGCGAGTTAAACCTTCAGAAAGAAGAGGTTCTGAACCGGGTGGGCGAACTTGAAAGCGGTATCAACCGGAACCTGGGTAAAATCGGAGGGCTGGAAAGCGAAATAGGCGGCATCGATGAAAACCGGCTCCAGCTTGGCGTCATGGCGGATGATATAATCCGGAGCCAGGACCGGGCCAGGTTGCTGGAAGTGGAAATAAAAGAGACCGCCGAGCTAACGAAATCATTTTCCGGAGGGGTGCTGGACGCGAACCTCGCTTTTGAAATCGTCAACCAGGCGACAGTGGGTATCAGCGACGGGACACAGATAATCGGTTCCGGATTTGTCTATCAGAACGAAGGCCACGTTGTTACCGCCCAGCACGTAGTGGTCAACCTGGACGAAATCTACCTGATTTTCCCCGACGGGCAAGTCAGGGCGGCGAATATCACCGGAACAGGCGTTTTCAGCGACGTGGCCGTCCTGGAGTTCGCCAATGAAATCGAGGTTACTCCGCCGGTTATCGCCGACTCTTCCAACCTCAAGGTGGGTGAGCCGGTAGTGGTGATAGGCAGTCCGTTCTCCCTCAACCAGACGCTGACTTCCGGTATCGTCAGTCAAACGAACCGGTTTACCGATATCGAGTATGACGGGCAGACCAGGTGGGTGGCCAATCTCATCCAGTTTGACGCGGCGGTTAACTTCGGTAACTCCGGGGGGCCGCTGGCCAATGCCGCCGGCGAGATTATCGGGCTGGTTATCGCCCGTATCGGTCCGGAGGAAGGCGACGGAGTTTACTATGCCGTTTCGGCCAACAAATTCCGGCGCGTCGCTGACGCCATCATTGCCGAAGGTTCTTTCGATTATCCCTGGTTTGGTGTCGGCATCAGCGACCTGACACCCCTGGCGGCGAGGGAGTTGAACCTGAAGACAATCAACGGAGCGCTGGTGGCCAGCGTGATGGCAGACGGCCCGGCCGGCGCGGCCGGCGTACAGGTTGACGACATCATACTGTCGGTGGATGGGATACCCGTGGCCAGCGTGGCCGAACTTGTCTCTTACCTCGGAGAAATGAAAATACCGGGCGACCAGGCCACACTGGGCATACGGCGCGACACCACCGAGATAGAACTTTCCATGGAGATAGGCAAGCGTCCTGATTGACCCGAACCGGTTGATATCCCCGCCTGATATCCTCACCGGCGAAAGGAGAACTTTGCGTCCGGTGCGTAAATTGTTGTAATATGCCTGGAATGACACAACAAAACTGCCAGATATTGATCGTGGGGGCCGGTATTACCGGCCTGACTGTCGCCCGGGAGCTGTTGCAGCGGGGCGTCAAGGATATTCTCATTATCGAGAAGGAAAGCGGCACGGGGCGCCATTCCAGCGGGCGGAACAGCGGCGTCCTTCATGCCGGCATGTACTATACGCCGGAGACGTTAAAGGCAAAATACTGCGTCAGGGGCAACCGGCTGATGAAAGAGTTCTGCCGCGCCAGGGGACTGACGCTGCAGGAAACCGGAAAGGTAATCCTGGCCAACGACAGCACCGAAATAGAATCGCTTCACGAACTGAAACGGCGGGCCGACCTTTGCGGGGCGCGGGCTTACCTCATTGACCGTAAGGAACTTCACGAACGTGAACCGGGGGCGACTCCCGGAGACTTGGCCCTGTTCTCACCGGATACGGCCGTCATCAGCCCTAACGAAGTACTGACCGCTCTTAAGGCGGATCTTGAAGCGTCCGGTAAAGTAAAAATCAGCTTCGGGACTGTTTTTCACGGGCTGGACGGGGACGGCCGGGCGGTGACTTCGGCAGGCAGCACAGGCTTCGAAAAACTGGTCAACGCGGCCGGTTCTTATGCCGACCGGGTGGCCGGAAAGTTCGGGCTGGCGGGCGAGTACAAAATACTGCCTTTCAAAGGCACTTACAAAGAGCTTGCCCCACACCGCGCCCACCTGGTGAAAGGAAATATTTACCCGGTGCCGAACCTGAAAACACCCTTCCTGGGCATCCACCTGACCCGAAGCGCCGAAGGCGAAATTCTGGTGGGGCCGACGGCGATGCCGGCGCTGGGGAGAGAAAACTACCACTTCCTGGACGGCTGGAGCCCGGAAACACTGTCGATACTGTTCCGCGACGCTTTACTGATGTTTCAGAACAGCACTTTCCGCCAGGTGGCCGTGTCGGAACCGAAGAAGTACCTGAAATATTTTGTCTGGAAGGAAGCCCGAAAGCTGGCCCCGGAACTGACCCTGAGTGACATCGTGGAGAGCAAGCACGTCGGCATCCGCCCCCAGCTGATTCACTGGCCGACCCGGAAACTGGTCATGGATTATATTATCCTGAAAGATGAACGGTCATTGCATATTCTGAATCCGATTTCACCGGCTTTTACCTCTTCAATGGCGTTTGCCGAAGACGTGGCGGAGCAATTGCTGAACTAACCCGACCGGCGACGAACCCCGGAGGACGAGCTATTTTCTGCCGGTAACTGCCGAACCCATACTTACGGTGTCCTGAAGAAATACGGGGCGATTCGCCCGCTTTCACGGATAACTCCGGTAAAGGTAATGCGAATTTGGCTGATGAGGGCAAATTATCTTTACAAAGCCGAAAATTGCCGTTAAAATAAGAAGTGCCGGGCGGTTAGCTCAGTTGGTTAGAGCGCCTGCTTCACACGCAGGAGGTCACTGGTTCGAGTCCAGTATCGCCCACCATA
>CBDUSH010000088.1:0-7271 GCA_965369965.1 uncultured bacterium
TTATGTAAAATAAGAGACTTGGCCGGTTTTCTGCCGATAAACATACTAAGGAACCTTTTCAGACTGGCAGAGGCTACCCCATCTCCAATTTTGCTGCACCGGTGTCAATTTTAAGGTTATAAGGTAATATGTTATTGTGACTATGCAATGAGGATTGCACTTCGATAACAGATTATATTATGATGTATCGGCAACAACGACGATAGGGGGCAGTTATGGCTTACGACGAAAAGTTAATTGCGGCGCTGGAGTCCAGAGCGAAAACTCTGCGACGGGATACTATCGAAATGATCAAGGCCGGGGGGGCCGGCTGGATGGGTGGCTCGTTTTCACAGGCGGACATTATCACCGCGCTTATGTTTCACCACATGAAACACGACCCCGGAAATCCAAGATGGGAAGAGCGGGACCGTCTCATCGTCTCCAAGGCACACTGCTGCGAGACGGTGTACGCAGCGCTGGGTGAAGCCGGCTATTTCGATAAGAAGGAATACCGGTCCTACGGTAAGTTCGGCGCCGTCCTGCAGGCACACACAGAGCGAATTGTACCTGGGGTTGAGTACTCCGGAGGTTCGCTCGGACAGGGATTGTCGTTCGCTTTCGGGGAGGCGATGGCCGCCAGAATCGGCCACCCGACACCCCTTTACCGCGTATTCTGCATACTCGGCGACGGTGAATGCAACGAGGGGCAGGTCTGGGAAGCGGCAATGGCCGCCGCTCATTACAAGACGGATAATCTGGTGGCAATTATCGACCATAATAAATTTCAATCGGGCGCCGCTGTGGAGGATCGGTTAAATCTGATGCCGATGGTAGAGAAGTGGCAGGCTTTCGAATGGGACGCCGTTGAAATTGACGGCCATAATTATACCGAGATTCTCACCGCCCTTGAAAATGCGGCTAAAACTCCCGGCAAGCCGCACGCCATTATCGCTCACACCGTTAAGTGCAAGGGAGTGCCTGCCTTCGAGCATAAGAACCTGCACTTCTGCAAACTCACCGATGATATGTATGCCGAAGCCATGGCGGTACTCGGCTAAAGGCTTCGGGGCGGAAAATCAACCGGAACGGAATAACACAGTAAGGGGGTAAGCTAATGAAACGAAATTTTGTCATGGAACCCTTCGGCGAATCGAAGACCATGTATGAAGCCTATAACGAAGCCCTGGTTGAACTGGCCAAAGAAAATGGCGATATCGTCGTTCTCTACGGGGATTTTCCCCGGGGTGCCGTCGGCGAACTCTTTGAGAAAGAATTTCCGGACCGGCTGATTGACGTCGGTATCGCCGAAGCCAACCTGATAACCACCGCCGCCGGCCTGGCTGCAACCGGTAAAATCGCCTTTACTCACTGCCACAGCATTTTTGCCGTCGGCCGGGCTTACAACCAGATAAGACAGAACGTGGCTTTCGACTGGCTGAATGTCAAGATAGTCATGTGCAATTCCGGAATGCTGCTGGCTTTCATGGGTGGTTCCCACCAGATAATAGAAGAGATAGCCGCCCTGCGCGCCGTACCCAACCTCCTGCTCATCTCTCCGGCCGACCAGGTTGAGACCAGGAAGGCGGTCCGGGCGATTACCAAATACGAGGGTCCGGTGGCCGTCCGACTGGCCAGCCCTCCCACCCCTACCATCTACACTGAAGACCTGCCTTTTGAGCTGGGCAAAGCGGTGACTGCGGCTGACGGCGACGACGTTACCATCATCGCCACCGGCATCATGCTCCCGGATTCCCTCCAGGCAGTCGATATCCTGGCCGGTGAAGGCGTCAAGGCACGCCTGCTGGACATGCACACCATTAAACCGATTGACGAAGAGGCCGTGCTCAAAGCAGCCAGGGAGACCGGGGCGATTGTAACCGTGGAAGACAGCTCCGTCCTCGGCGGCCTGGGCGGTGCCGTGGCCGAGATTGTCACCGAAAATCGCCCGGTGCCGGTCAACCGCATCGGCGTCAGGGACCGTTTCGGCCAGTCAGGCACCATCGCCGAACTGAAAGAAGAATACCGGCTTACCGCCGGTCACATCGCCGGAGCGGTCAGGGAAGTTATCGGGAAAAAGTAACCCGCCTTATTCAGGCGGTTTTAATACCCGTTTCCCCTCACCAGGTATGGCCGATGATATCCCCACGGCAAACCGGTATCAGGACAAAGAATAACTGTTGGTCACCGGAAAGACGACATCGTGAATCAACGTTTAATAACCGCCGCCCTGTTGTCCCTCATGGTAACGGGAGCCGCTTTGCCGGTCTCTTGCTCGGACGCCGCTGAAGTAACCGGCCCTCCGGATAGTCCGGTTTCCGTCTACGGGTACCGCACGGTCAACACTTACCGACATGACCCGGATGCCTTTACCCAGGGACTCACCTTTACCGACGGCTGGTTGTATGAAGGAACAGGACGCCACGGGCAATCCACCCTCCGCTGTGTGGAATTGGAATCCGGAATCGTCCGACAGCTTCACCAACTTCCCGACCGGTTCTTCGGTGAAGGCGTAACTGTGTTCGGCGACCGCATCATCCAGTTGACCTGGCAATCCGGTACCGGCTTCGTCTATAACAGGCGCAGTTTTACCCTGCTCGAAGAGTTCAGCTACTCCACCGAAGGCTGGGGCATTACCCATGACGGAAAAAGCTTGATTATGAGTGACGGTTCGGCGACATTGCGCTTTCTGGACCCGGAGACATTTACGGAAACCGGTCAAGTGGAAGTCTTCGACCCTGACGGGCCCGTGACCAGGCTCAATGAGCTGGAATACGTGAAGGGTGAGATATACGCCAACGTCTGGCAGACAGACCGCATCGCCCGGATAGACCCGCCGACGGGACGGGTAACCGGCTGGATAGACCTGACCGGCCTGCTCCGTCCTGAAGAATACGCGGCGCCGGTTGATGTCCTCAACGGCATCGCCTATGACGCCGCCGCCGACCGGTTGTTCGTGACCGGGAAGTTATGGCCACGGCTCTTTGAAATTGAGCTGATACCGCCCGGTGATTAAATCCCTTTGAGCGTCGCCGGGGGCAGCGGTTTGACGTATCCTGGCCATTCGTAGTATCCTTCTACACATTATTCTTTTTTTTCTGGATAAAATCAGGTGTTTTCCGGCATTGGAATGGAGGCGACGTTATATGGGTTATCCGGAGATAACCAAGCCAGATATGGACAAGATTCCGGTCAGACCAAACCTGGGCCCGGACTTCCCTCCCGGCGGTGGGTTTGACTGGACTGAAATAGAACGGGAGATGGATATCAATCACCAGGCGGGGTTAAATTTGACCCACCTGGCCATTGACCGGCATGCCGCTTCTGCCCGCCGTGACAAAGTAGCCCTCTACTGGGAAGGGAAAAACGGCGACCGGGAGAGCTATACGTTCGGTGACCTCTCGGAACTGACCAGCCGGTTCGCCAATGCCCTGCTGGGGCTGGGCGTGAAAAAAGGCGACCGGGTCTTTACCTTCCTGGATCGCGTCCCGGAGATATATATCGCCGTTTTTGGCAGCCTCAAGATGGGCGCCATTGTCGGACCCCTTTTTGCTGATTTCGGACCGGACCCGGTGCGGGACCGCCTCCAGGACAGCGGGGCGAAAGTACTCCTTACCAGCCCCTCGCTGAGAGAACGTATCGCGCCCCTGCTGCCGGAGTTACCTGACCTGAAACACCTGATTATTGTCGATCGCGCCGGCGGTTACCAGGCACAGGCCGGTGACGCCATTTACGAGGATATTATGGACGCCGCCTCCCCTGATTTCCCCGGCATCACTACCGGCGCCGAGGACTACTCAATCATGCACTACACCTCCGGGACGACCGGCAAACCCAAGGGGGCGGTACACGTCCATTATGCCGCCATCCAGCACTTCGCCACCGGCAAGTGGGTGCTGGACTTCCATGAAGACGACGTATACTGGTGCACCGCCGACCCGGGCTGGGTCACCGGCACGTCCTACGGTATGTTTGCCCCCTGGACCAATGGCATCTCACAGGTCATCTATGAAGGCGGTTTCCGCGCCGGCGCCTGGTATTCCCTGATCGAAAGATACAAGGTCACCGTCTGGTACACGGCGCCCACAGCCATACGCATGCTCATGAAGGCCGGGGAGAAAATCGCCACCCAGCACGATATCGGCAGCCTGCGCCATATTTGCAGCGTAGGCGAACCGCTGAATCCGGAAGCGGTAATCTGGGGACTCAAGGTATTCCGGCAGCCTATTCACGATAACTGGTGGCAGACGGAGACCGGCGCCCAGCTTATCGCCAACTACGCTTTCATGGGGGTGCGCCCCGGCTCAATGGGACGCCCTACCCCCGGGATTACGGCCGCCATTCTGGATGAAAATTTTACAGAACTACCGCCCGGCAAAGAAGGGCAACTCGCCATCAAGCCGGGCTGGCCGTCCATGTTCCGGACCTATTGGAACAACCCCGAACTGTACCAGTCCCGTTTCCAGAACGGATGGTACATTACCGGCGACAATGCCTATACTGATGATGACGGCTATTTCTGGTTCGTCGGTCGTGCTGACGACGTGATTAACACCGCCGGACACCTGGTGGGTCCTTTTGAGGTGGAAAGCACGCTCATCGAACACCCGGCCGTCGCCGAGGCCGGGGTTATCGGTAAGCCGGACCCTATTGCCATGGAGGTGGTCAAGGCCTTCGTCGCCCTCAAGGACGGATATGAGCCGACTCCTGAGCTGCGCCGGGAACTGATGCGGTTTGCCCGCCGAAAACTAGCCTCAGCCGCCGCCCCGCGGGACATCGAGTTTATCGACTCCCTGCCCAAGACACGTAGCGGCAAGATAATGCGCCGCCTGCTTAAAGCCAGGGAATTAGGGTTGCCGCCGGGTGATACCTCGACTCTCGAGGAATTTTAAAGAAGCTAATGATAATTACCCGCTTAAAGCCACAGAGTCAGGACTGCCCTGGATAGGAGATGGTTAACTCCACCCGCCAGTACGGCAACCCCGGCTTCAAGGTTTAACGGTAAACCCCTCCTTTTCCAGTTCCCTTACCACTTCCGCCAGGTCCTTACCCTGCTTTTCACACCCCTGCGGTATAGTGGTGGCTCTCCCCAGGGTTTTCCTGACCAGCGGGTTGGCCACCCCGAAAAACCCCAGCTCTTTCAGGATATTGATAAGCTCAGGGTAGGCCTCGGTCAATTCGTAAACATTCTTCTTTAATTCAATCTCTTTCATCGAGTAGCCTTTTTTCCCCCTCCAGCTTTCTGATTTCGGTGATATCCTGGGCCACCTCCAGAGTCCCCAGGTAACGTCCTTCTTTATCTCTGACCGCGAAAAACTGGACATAGAGGAATTTCTCCTTCACAGTAAGCCAAAACTCATAACGGTCTCTTTTTCCCTCTTTAAATGAAGCTACAATTTCCCGGACTACTTCCAGGCTCTGCGGCGGGTGGCAGTTCTCCACGTTTCGGCCGATTACCGAACGAGTCCGGCGGAATATTCTGTCTTTGCTGTCTGAAAAATATTTTACCCGGTCCTCGCTGTCTACATAGGTTAAGTCCACGGGCAGGGTATTCAGCAGGTACATCAGTTCGTTCAGCGGTAAAGTACCGGTGGCAAAAGAAACCGCGTTATCCTGGAACACCGGCTCTTCGAGGAGTACTGTCTTCAGTTCCTTCATCAGTGCCCCGGTCTCCTCCGGTTTTTCGATGTAGACATAGCCGATATCGTCACTTTCCCTCAGTATCTCCACCCAGTCGGCGGCGCTCAGTTTTTCCAGTGACGTGGGAAAGAGTATGTTTTCTTCTTTGAAAATCATCCCCAGGACTTCCTCCAGCAGCGGCTCCAGGGCCTGCTTATTATATCCAGCCAGTTCTTGCCACTCACTGAGGTGGTCTATACCCTGCCGGGCCGTCTTCAGTAAATCCCTGACTTCGTTGTCTTTGCCCCACATCACCTTGGAAGGACCGAAAAAACCCTGCTTTTCCAGGAACGGAAAAAGAAGCTGCTCTTTTCGCTCGTAGTGGGTTTCTATCCCCCGCAGGGTGAGGAGCATCTCCTTCAGTTTTGCTTTAAAGGCCGGGAACTCGCCCTCCTTCGGCTTCCCGGCAAAACTCCTGACCGAAGCAACCAGTTTTTCTATCTCACGGTTTTCTTGCCGAAAAAGATACACCGGATGAGACGGAAACGTTTCCTCGGAAGCGGATTTCTCAAGCGCCGACTGGAATATCAGGGCGTGAACGTTACAGAATTTCTTTATCTCCTCCGGAGACAGCCCGTCATCGATGAGCGCCTGCTCAATCTCGGCTATCTCCGTGGAACTGATATCTCCCACTTCGGTTTCAAACCTCTCCTTAGCCGCCTCCGCGGACAGCCCCTGATGCAGTTCCAGGATGATGTCTTTCATGACTTCTTTTTTAGTATTTTTACCGGTGCTCCCACTCATCGCTCTCCCTCCTTTATATATCTAACCGGCAACCCCGGTCAGGAGAATACACCCGCTAATTTATGTTAGCGCTGCCTCCGCCGGGTGTCAACCGGTATTGGCACCCGGTTTGCCCGTTACCTTGCCGCTCTCCCTGGCCACAACCACTTTCCTCACCTTCACACCAGGACTGTGAAAAACACACAATACTTTCATCCTGTCTTCATAATCCCTTCATATTCCCCTGCTATTCTGAAAGTGTGGCAAAGAAGTAAGGAGCGTCGGCCGGAACCCGGCAAACCGGTCAAATAACTCACTTCCCGCCAAAAAAAGACAAAGGGAAAAGGGAGGAAATATCATGAAGAAACTACTGGTCACTGTTTCACTGGTGCTACTGCTGGGAATCTCGATAGTCGGTTCAGCGCTCCCGGCACTGGCGCACAACGCGGCAGAGGGTGGGGCGATTGCTTCCAGCGGCGTAGCCGTTGACCAACCCACCGTGGTACGCCTGGCTGAAGTCCTGGATTTAACTCCGGAGGAGCTTGTCAGCCTTCTCCAGGCAGGAGAAACCCTGTCTGAAATCGCCGACGCACAGAATATCGACGAAGAGGCGGTGGTGACGGCTATCCTGGCCCCTCACACCAGTCAGATTGCACTGCGCGTAGATTACGGATACATTACCCAGGAACAGGCTGATGCCATGCTGGCGGAAGCCGGGGAATACGCTCATTCCCTACTGACGCGGGACCTGTCCGTGGCCGGAAACTACGGCAACTGGGAAGAGATGGAAGAAGCATGTATCGGCATGATGGGCAACTACGGCGGCATGACGGGTAATGGTTGGGGAGGTATGATGGGCGGCGATATGATGGGCGGCGGCGGTATGATGG
>CBDUSH010000089.1:0-7206 GCA_965369965.1 uncultured bacterium
ATAACTTCTCAACATCCTTATATTCCATAAAATCACAAACTCCTGCTAGTTCGCTATGTGTAAATATCCGCCGAGAAATCTGACTTTCAAAAACACCTTTCTTTTCTTTAGGAGCAACTATGGTAGACGTTCCACCACAGCAGGCCACAACCAGCCACCCCAATCGTGGTTTCGGAGGTTGTGGGACTGCACCAGACTATATGGGACACGATGGAACGGCACTTCGGGCTCGAGATTACGAAACCGCCGCTGCATCTAATGAGGAAAGTTAAAAAGTAACTTTTTTTGCTACTAATTTGCTACTAAAACTTTAAGCCTATGAAAAATATTAGCCTCAAAACGGCCTTACCAGTAATCATGGGTTTTAACCGTTTTGAAGCTAATTTAACCCTGTTTCATGGCTGACGGCAAATTTCGAGAGCGGCACCATGAAACACTTGGGCACCTCTCTTAGTCTCTAAATCGGAAGTAATTTTGCTAACGGATTTGCTAACGAACTTTTAAACCTACGAATAAATTTAGCCTCAAAATGCCATTTCCAGTTATAACCCTTTTTACTCCATTCGAAGCTATTTTTACTGTTTATGACAGCTACCGCTAAATCCGGTATGCGCTACCAATGCATGAAATACCCCCTGTTTTGAAGCTGAATAAGCTTGTCAGGGGGTTTCTTTTTATGGTTTTGCTAACGGTTTGCAACTACACCTTTTCGATTAATCTTATCAGCCCCAAAATACCCTCGCTCAATAAAGCTGTGATGTTGCTGCCGGGCGTTGTGCCGGGTACTGACAGCGTAGAACTACCCGGTTGAAAAAGACGAGTAAATACTCCGCCGGGAGGGTATTGTTACTTACCAGCTACGTAATCAAAAAGATAAAGATACAAGTTTTTATCTAGTACCTTGACTCTATTCACTTTCTAACTAAGATTCATTACTCTTGACTAGGGAGACCTCCCGAAACAATCTAAAACAAGGTGGCAATCAGAGTAGAATCCCCGGTTTTACAGAGGCGTCCCGGTAAGTCAAAAAGAAAGAGGAGGAGCCATATGGAGTTAAACCGAAGAGATTTCTTAAAAGCCTCAGGGGCCGGGATGGGGGGCGCTTTACTACTCGGTTTCCTGAATCCGGAAGTAATCCGGGCGGAGCGCTCCCGATTACCGCTCAAGAAACAAATCGGTGAAAAGACCACCATCTGCCCTTACGATGCCTCGGGTTGCGGCTTTATCGTCGCCTCAGAGAACGGTAAAGTGATGAATATTGAGGGCGACCCTGACCATCCGATCAACCGCGGCGCTGCCTGCGCCAAGGGCGCCTCCATGCGACAGCTCTCGGCGGATAATCCCTGGCGTCTGAACAAAGTGCTCTACAGAGCGCCCGGGGGGACAGACTGGGAGGAGAAATCCTGGGACTGGTCACTTGATGAGATTGCCAGGAGACTGAAAAATACCCGGGATAACAACTTTATCGAGCAAGACAAGAACGGCAACATAGTTAACCGCACCGAGGCGATTGCCAACCTGGGCGGTTCCGCCCTGGATAATGAGGAATGTTATCTTCTGGCCAAACTGAACCGGGCCCTCGGCGTGGTTTACCTGGAACATCACGCCCGTATATGACATTCGGCCACTGTCGCCAGTTTGGCGGAAACGTTTGGCCGAGGGGCAATGACCAATCACTGGAATGATATTCAAAATTCCGATATCATCATGACTATCGGTTCCAATCCGGCAGAAAACCACCCGGCGGCCTTTGCCCATATCATGGCCGCCAAGGACAAGGGAGCCAGGCTCATCAGCGTCGACCCCAGATTTACCCGAACCTCGGCGAAAGCCGATATCTACTGTCAGTTGCGCTCCGGTACCGATATCGCCTTTATCAACGGCATGATGAAATACGTGCTGGACGATATCGCGGCCAACCCCGGAAACTACAACATGGTCTATATTACCGAATATACCAATGCTTCGCACCTGATAAACCCGGATTACAAGGGCCCGGCTGACCTGGACGGACTTTTCTCCGGGTACGACGAGGCAAAGAGGAAATACGATAAATCAACCTGGCAGTACCAGTTGGGCGAGGACGGCATTCCCAAGAAAGATAAAACCCTGAAAGACCCTAATTGCGTCTTCCAGATGTTGAGGAAGCACGTCGCCCGTTATACGCCTGAGATGGTATCCGGTATCACCGGCTGCCCGGTAGACACGTTCCTGCTGACCTGCCAGACCTACGCCTCTTCCGGCGCGGCGGGAAGATCCGGCACCATAATGTACGCCATGGGCTCTACCCAGCATACTTACGGCACGCAAAACGTCCGTTCCTACGCCATGCTGCAGCTCCTGCTGGGCAATGTCGGTATCGCCGGCGGCGGCATCAACGCCATGCGGGGGGAATCCAACGTACAGGGTTCCACGGATCACTGTCTGCTCTTCCACATTCTCCCCGGCTATCTGGGAGTACCCATCAATAAAGATACCAGTCTGGAAGCTTACCTCAAGAGATTAACCCCGACCACCAAAGATCCCAACAGCGCCAACTGGTGGGGAAACTACAGTAAATACATCGTCAGTCTGCTGAAAGCATGGTACGGGAAGAACGCCACCCAGGCCAATGATTTCGGCTTCCATAACCTGCCCAAGATTGAGGCGGGCGGCAATTACTCGCATATCGCCCTTTTCGAGGCGATGGATGCGGGCATCGTGAAGGGACTCATGTGCTGGGGACAGAACCCGGCAGTGGGCGGGCCGAACGCCAATCTGGAACGGCGGGCGATGGAGAAGCTCGACTGGATGCTGGTCACCGATATCTGGCAGACCGAGACGGCCAACTTCTGGAAACGCCCCGGAGCTAATCCGGCGGACATCAAGACCGAAGTCTTCCTTTTCCCCGCCAAAAACTCATGGGAAAAAGAGGGCAGCGTGACCAACAGCGGCCGATGGAGCCAGTGGCGCTATAAATGCGCCGATGGCCCGGGTGAAGCCGAAGATGACCTGTGGATGCTTGACCAGATTGCCCGCCGGCTGATGAAACTCTATGCCGACGAGGGCGGGCCAAGCGCCGCGTCTATCGCCGACCTCGACTGGAACTACGGCGCCGGCCATCCGGACGTTCGGGCGGTGGCCAAAGAGATTAACGGCTACGACTTAACTACCGGCAAACTTGCCGCCAGTTTTGGCAAGCTTAAAGATGACGGCACCACTTCTTCCGGCAACTGGCTCTACTGCCACAGCTATGTGGAGCCGGACTTGGAACCGGATGCGCCGATACCGGGTAACCGGGCGAGCCTGCGTGACGCGACGCCGGGTCCGTTCAATATCGGCCTTTACCCCAGATGGAGCTGGTGCTGGCCGGTCAACCGGCGAATCATCTACAACCGCGCCTCGGTTGACCTGGACGGCGTGCCCTGGGATAAAGAACGGCCGGTAATCTGGTGGCAGGATGGCAAATGGGTCGGTGACGTGCCCGATGGCGGCTGGCCGCCAATCGCGGTTGACCCGGAGAAGGCCAAGTGGCCGTTCATCATGAAGCCGGAAGGTTTCGGACGGTTGTTCGGCATGGGCCGGGCCGACGGACCGTTCCCGGAGCACTATGAACCGTGGGAATCACCGGTTGCCAATGCCATGTCCGGCCAGCAGGATAACCCGGCGATGAAGATATGGCGGCCGGAAGAAAAGGGAGACCCGGCGAAATATCCCATCGTCTGTTCGACCTATCGCCTCTGTGAGCACTGGCAGGGCGGCCAGATGACCCGCAATATGCCCTGGGTAATCGAGGCGCAGCCGGAACCGTTCTGCGAGATGAGTGAAGAGCTGGCGGCGGAGAAGGGCATCATTAACGGCCAGCGGGTTATCGTTGAATCAGCCCGCGGGCAGGTCAATGTAGTCGCCCTGGTAACGAAAAGATTCAAGCCGTTCCAGACTAACGGCAAAAAGGTCCACCAGGTAGGCGTTATCTGGCACTGGGGTTACACCGGCCTGTCCACGGGTGACAGCGCCAACGTCCTCACGCCACACATCGGCGACGCCAATACGACAATACCGGAATATAAAGCCTTTTTAGTTGACGTCAGGAAGGCTTAGAAAGGTGGTAAGTGAATATGGCAGATAAGGCAATTTTATACGACGCAACACGATGTACCGCCTGCCGCGGTTGCCAAATAGCCTGCAAGCAATGGAATGAGAACGACGAGTTCATTCCAACCGTGGAGAACGGGGTGCCGTCAAAGAATTGGGGAAGTTATGAGAATCCCCCGGACCTTTCTCCGACAACCTGGATCAAGATGGAGTTCCGGGAAGTTGAGCCTAACGGAAAAATCAGATGGCTGTTTACCCGCCGTTCCTGTATGCACTGTACTGAGGCGGGCTGCGTCAAGGTCTGTCCCAACGGTTCCTTATATCACGATGAGTCAGGGTTTGTGGCTTACAATAAGGATACCTGCACCGGCTGCGGTTATTGCATCGACGCCTGTCCTTTTTCCGTACCGCGTTCGACGAGAAACCTGCTTACCGGTGTCGCTAAAATGGACAAGTGCACCCTTTGCACCACGGCCGGTCTGAACCGACTCGATGAGGGACTGACACCGGCTTGCGTCAAGACGTGCCCTCCCGGCGCCCTCCTGTACGGTGACCGCGCATCCCTGCTGGCCGAAGGAAAAAAGAAGGTGGCTACCCTGCAAAGCAAAGGATGGACGAGCGCTAATTTGTACGGCGAAAACGAGCTGGGCGGTCTGCACGTGATGTACGTTCTGGACGATGCCCCGGCAGTGTACGGTCTTCCGGTGGCCCCCAGGATATCAGCCACCACGGCCGCCTGGCAGAATGTCATTCAACCGCTCGGCTGGGCGGTGGGCGGCGCCACTGTGCTGGGACTGGGATTGAACTGGATTGTCGCCAGGGCCAACAACAATAATAATATTAAAGAGGGGAAGGAAAAAGATGCCACAAGAAGTTGAGAAATACCGTAAGTCAACCCGGGTGCTCCACTGGTTAAATACCGGCGCCTTTATTACCCTCTTCCTTACCGGACTGGTCCTCTTTGTCCCCGGTCTGGGCGCTATTGCCCAGGACAGCGTGACTCGTGTCATCCACCGCGTTGCCGCCGTCATTTTTATCATTGTTCCTCTGTGGTCACTGATCACCAACTGGACGGCTTCCTGGAAATCGGTGGGGGAGGCTTTCACCTGGGGAGGGGCTGACCTTGACTGGCTGAAAGCAGCCCCCCGCTATTACTTCCTCGGCGACAAGAGAGGTATGCCACCGCAGGACCACATGAACAGCGGCCAGAAGATGT
This sequence comes from uncultured bacterium, assembly GCA_965369965.1. Lineage (GTDB taxonomy): Bacteria > Chloroflexota > Dehalococcoidia > Dehalococcoidales > RBG-16-60-22 > JACZSH01. The sequence goes on from CBDUSH010000089.1 coordinate 5,291, forward strand.
GGTGGTTCATGACCATAGTCTTTGGCGTGGTCTTCATACTTACCGGACTGGTGATGTGGTTTTTAAAAATTGTCGCTCCGGCGGGGCTGCTGCAATGGATGGTGCTGCTGCATGACATTTCCTTTATCGTCACCGGGGCGATGCTCTTTGTTCATATCTACCTGGGCGTCTTTCACCCGATGATGACCGAATCATGGAGGGCCATGTCCGGGGGCAAAATATCGGTTGAATACGCCAAATCACAGCACGCCAAATGGTACGCCAGGATTTCGAAGGCAAGCGAATGAAACCGGTAAATGCCCGCACCACCGATATAAATATTGATAGTAATAATGGGGAGAAACGATCACTAAAAACGGTCGCTTCTGCCCGCTTAATGGAGTTTTACAAAGAGCTTCGGAGTATTCAATCAAAGGTGGAACAGGACCCGGCCAGGTTTCAACCGGAGCCTGACCGCGAGACAATCCTAAAACGGCTGGAAGAGAAATCACCGCTACTTGTCTTCGATGAACTGGAGCTTGACTGGTCGCTGATACGGGATACTTTCAGCCGGATTATCGCCCTCGTTGCCCGTTATGCCGAGCTTTTCGACCCCACCAGCCATCTTGAGGCAACCGATTTTTCCGACCTTCAATTACAGGCAGCGGCTAAAGCGTGGTACGAAGGTGAAGAATTACCGGAAGCGCCCGGTGGCAACAAATATCTGGCTACTTTCGTTATCCAGAATGCTCTGAAACCTTTCCTGACCGGCTATGCCAAAGCCATGCTCGACCAGGTATCCCAGGAGAACTGGCGGCAGAATTTCTGCCCGGTTTGCGGCGGCAGTCCTGATTTTGCCTTCCTGGACAAAGAGAACGGGACACGATGGCTGCTTTGCGAACGTTGTGACACAAGCTGGCTTTTCCAACGCATGCAATGCGCTTACTGCGGTAATCAGGACCAGCATACGATTTCCTATTTCACCAGTGACGACGGCCGATACCGGCTCTATGTCTGTGAAATGTGTAAAAAGTATCTGAAAGCAATCGACCTGCGTCAGGCCGGGGAGGAGACCGATCTGCCCATTGAGCGTCTGCTCACGTTGAGTATCGACCTGGAAGCCAGAGAGTACGGGTACGGCGAAAGTAGTCCGGCGGTCAACCTGAGCTAAGGTAACCACTAGACGCGACACTAAATATCCGTTTCAGTGGATTTTCCGCCCGGCAACACCGGGTAAACTGGTAGCGCCCTGAAAAGAGGGGGCGCTATCGGGCGTTCCGGCGTTTTGCTCAATATTTTCAATTTGTGGTAAGATTACCGGAGTACGTTGGTATCCATAATCTTAAATCAGGGGGGCAGGCATGGAAAAATTCACTGCAGCCGAGGAAGCAGTTCACAACCGATTGGTGGAGAAACTGGCACCGCTGGATATCCCGAAAGCCACCCGCGTCCTGCTGGAGATAAAAGAGGTGATGGACGAGGCCGGAATAAGCTTTTTCCTTCGACAGGGGACCTGCCTCGGGGCAATCAGAGAGAAGGGTTTCATTCCCTGGGATGATGACATCGATATCGGCTCGGTACTCGGACTGCACGGGCTGACCGAAGAGAAGATAGAACCGGTCGTCCGCACTCTCCGGGAAAGAGGCTTCATAACCACACTGGGGCGCACCGACGACTTTATATTCGTACCCATCGTCAAACCCCCGGTGACGGTGGACTGGGAGTGCTACCGCGTAGTGGATGACGCCGTGTTCATGTATCCGGCCAGCCGTATCCCGGTACGGTTTTTCACGGAATTGAAGATGGTGGATTTTATCGGCAGCGAGTTCTACGTGCCGAATCCGCCCGAAGAGTATCTGGAAGCGAAATACGGCCCGGAATGGCACGTCCCGAAGCCAGCCGGGGATTATGAAAAGGATATCATAAATCTTATCCCG
>CBDUSH010000090.1:0-7176 GCA_965369965.1 uncultured bacterium
GAGGCGAAGAAATGACCAAGACACACACCAGAGTAAGGTATCTTATCGCCGGTAATTCCGCCGGAAGCACCGGGGCGGCCGCGGCGAAGAAATGACCAAGAAACAAACCAGGGTAAAGTATCTTCTCGTCGGTAATTCAGCCGGGAGCACCGGGGCGGCCGAGGCGATACGCAAGGTGGACGGGCAGGGCGGAATCGCCATCGTGTCCGGGGAATCCTACCCGGTATACTCACGGCCGCTGATATCGGAATACCTGGCCGAGAAGTGTTCCCTGGAGCGGATGATGTTCCGGCCGGCCGACTTTTACGAGAAGAATAATATCCGGACTTTTTTCGGACGGAAGGCGGAGCGCCTTGACCCGGCCGGGAAAACGGTGGTGCTTGATTCCGGTGAAGTAATCGGATGGGAGAAACTGCTGCTGGCTACCGGCGGCATACCCATCGTGCCCCCGATGAAGGGGGTCGACCAGGCGGGGGTGTTTACCTTTACCACCCTGGACGACGCCAAGGCGATTGACGAGTATCTGACGGGAAACGACCGGGTGGTGGTTATCGGCGGCGGGCTTATCGGGATGAGCGTTACCGAGGCGTTGTCCAAGCGGGGCGCCGAAATCAGCGTGGTGGAAATGAAAGACTGGGTACTGAACGTCATGCTGGACGAAACGGCCGCGGCCATGGTGACCGCCCGGCTGGAGGAAATCGGGATCAACCTGGTCACCGGCCACACCGTAGCCAGTATCAACGCGGAGGCGGGCGACATCCGCAGCGTGACCCTGGACGACGGGAGTGAAATCCCCTGCCGGATGGTAGTCGTCGCTATCGGCGTCAAACCCTGCATCGGGCTGGTGGAAGGTACCGGGATCAAGGTTAACCGCGGGATAGTGGTTGACCGGCACATGGAAACGTCCGCTCGCGACGTTTATGCCTGCGGCGACGCCGCGGAAGCTTATGATTTTGTCTACGACGAGTGCCGGCTGAGTCCCATCTGGCCCAATGCCTACCAGGGGGGGAGGACGGCCGGCCGCAACATGGCCGGGGAGCCGACCGAGTACCCGGGGGGGACGGCGATGAACTCGTTGAATTATTTCGGGATGGACGTAATCTCGGCGGGGATGGTAAATCCGCCCGATGACAGCTACGAGGTGCTGTCCCGGAACGACGGCGGCACCTACCACAAGGTGGTGGTTAAAGACGGGGTGGTGATGGGAATGGTATTCGTGGGCAATACTGAGAAATCGGGAATTATATTTAACCTGATGAAGAAACGGACTAACGTGGAGGACTTCAAGGAGGCGCTGGTGGCCGAAGATTTCGGCCTGACCTCACTTCCGGAGGAACTCTGGCGGCCGCATCTGGAATTACCGGCCACGGCGGTGGTCTCCGCAGTCGCCACCCGGGAAACCGGGCAGGAAGTGGCCGGGGAATAGTAATTATTAGCCAGGAGCCGGGATGATGAAAGAACTTAACTTAATGCAGAACCCCTATCAGGACGGCAAGGTCATTGACGCCTGCTCGATATTCGGGGTCATGGATACCTCCGGGAAAAGATTTTCCGGAGAGGGCGTCATCCGGGCGATTGCCAACATGCATGACCGGGGCAACGGGCTGGGGGGAGGTTTTGCCGTTTACGGGCTGTACCCGGAATACGCCGACTATTACGCTTTTCACATCATGTACCTGAGCCGGCAGGGGCAGGAGAAGGTGGAAGCATTTTTGAGGGATAAATTTCACCTGGTGCATACCGATGAGGTGCCGACGCGGCTGACGCCGAATATCGTCAACCCGCCGGTGGTGAGGCGCTACTTTCTGGAGGTGAGCGCCGCCAAGCCGGAGGAGCAAACCGCCGACGACTACGTGGTGGAGAAGGTGATGGAGATAAACACCGGGCTGGAGGACGCCTTCGTCTTTTCCAGCGGTAAAGATATGGCCGTCTTCAAGGGGGTGGGCTATCCGGAAGAGATTGCGGACTACTTCTGCCTGGAACAGTATGAAGGTTACCTGTGGACGGCGCACGGCCGGTTCCCGACCAATACCCGGGGCTGGTGGGGCGGCGCGCATCCTTTCAGCCTGCTGGACTGGACGGTGGTGCATAACGGCGAGATTTCGTCTTACGGAATCAACCGGCGTTACCTGGAGCAGTACGGCTACCAGTGCACCATGCAGACGGACACCGAGGTGGTGGCTTACGCCGTTGACCTGCTGATACGGAAGCACGGGCTGTCGGTGGATATCCTGGCCAAGGTGCTGGCGCCGCCGCTGTGGTCGGCCATCGAGCGCCGCCCGCCCGGGGAGCAGGCGCTGCTGCGAACATTACGCCAGGTATACGGCAGCCTGCTGCTGAACGGCCCTTTTACGGTAATCATCGCCCATCACGGCGAGATGATAGGACTGACCGACCGCATCCGGCTGCGGCCGTTGACGGTGGGTGTCAAGGACGCCCGGCTGTACCTTTCGTCGGAGGAATCGGCCATCCGGCTGATTTGCCCCGACCTGGATGACGCCTGGATTCCGGCCGGCGGCGAACCGATTGTCGGCAGTCTGGAAAATCCCCTCCGGCCGGGGGCGGCGGCGGGCAGAGAAAAAGTGCTGGCAGCGGCCAGAAAGACTTAGAGGAAAATAAAACGAAGACCCACACCAGAAGGATTTAGAAGAAAATAAAGCGAAGACCCTGACCGGAAAGACTTAGAGGAAAATAAAGTGAAAACCTATCTGCCGGCAAAATTTATCATTGAAAGAGACCTGGAGAAGTGCATCAAGTGCGAGGTGTGCGTAAACCAGTGCTCTTTTGACAACCATAGCTACGACGCCGAAGACGACAAGATGCGGAGCCAGTCCGATAACTGCGCCGGGTGCCACCGCTGCGTCAGCTTCTGCCCGACGGGGGCGCTGACGATACGGAAAAATCCCATGGAGTACCGCGATAACTATAACTGGCGCCCGGAAATCATCGAAGACATCATCAAGCAGGCGGATACGGGCGGCGTGCTGCTGACCGGCATGGGTAACGACAAGGGGCAGCGCATATACTGGGATTACCTGGTGCTCAACGCCAGCCAGGTGACCAACCCGTCCATCGACCCGCTGCGCGAGCCGATGGAGATGACCACTTTTCTGGGCAAGAAACCGGACCGGGTGGAAATCGGCCCGGACGGAGAGCTGAAGACGGAAATGGCGCCGCAGGTGAAGCTGGATGTGCCGGTGATGTTTTCCGCCATGTCCTACGGGGCGGTGAGCATTAACGTGCAGGAATCACTGGCCAGGGCGGCCACCGAGATGGGTACCATGTGGAACACCGGCGAGGGAGGACTGCACCCGAAGCTTTACCGGTACAGCGACCATACCATCGTGCAGGTGGCCTCGGGTCGTTTCGGGGTGCACCCGGAATACCTGGACCTTGCCCAAATTGTGGAAATCAAAATCGGGCAGGGAGCCAAGCCGGGAATCGGCGGACATCTGCCCGGAGAGAAAGTAAGCGCCGAAGTGGCCACCACGCGGATGATACCGCAGGGCACGGACGCGCTGTCACCGGCGCCGCAGCATGATATTTACTCGATAGAAGACCTTTCCCAGCTTATCTACGCGCTGAAAGAGGCGACCCATTACGAGAAGCCGATATCGGTGAAGATAGCCGCCGTGCATAACTCGGCGGCGATTGCCAGCGGCATGGTGCGGGCGGGCGCCGACATCATCGTCCTGGACGGGCTGCGGGGAGCTACCGGAGCCGCCCCCAAAATTATCCGTGACAACGTGGGCATCCCGATAGAACTGGCGCTGGCCTCGGTGGACAACCGACTGCGGCAGGAAGGAATCCGTAACCGGGCGTCAATCGTCATATCGGGCGGCATCAGGAACAGCGGCGACGTGGTCAAGGCAATCGCCCTCGGCGCCGACGCGGTCAACATCGGCACGGCGGCGCTGGTGGCGCTGGGGTGCCACCTCTGCCAGCAGTGCCACACCGGAAAATGCGCCTGGGGTATCTGCACTTCCGACCTTTTCCTGACCAAGCGGATCAACCCGGATATCGGCGCGCGGCGGTTGGCCAACCTGCTCCGCGGCTGGAGCATGGAGATAAAGGACATCCTGGGCGGATTGGGAGTCAACGCCCTGGAGAGCCTGCGGGGGAACCGGCTTCACCTGCGCGCAGTTGGCTTGAACGATGCCGAGCTGAGGATTCTGGGAGTAAGGATGGCGGGAGACTGAAATGGCAGCCAGTAATGAGACCGGCCGGACGGCCAGGATAGACGCCGCCGGCATTTATTATAAAGAACTTAACCGGCAGCTATGTCAGCTGGCTGATGAAGGCGTGTCCAGGGTGGAACTGCAAAATGTTTGCGGGCAGAGATACATCGGCACCGGCCTGAAGAAGCCCCTGGAGATCGAGATTACCGGCACGCCGGGTAACGACCTGGGGGTGTTCATGGACGGGCCGAAGATAACGGTGCATGGTAACGCCCAGGACGGCTGCGGGAACACGATGAACGCCGGGGAAATAATCGTCCACGGCCATGCCGGGGATACCATCGGCCTGTCGGCCAGGGGCGGTAAGATTTTGGTGAGGGACGACGTCGGTTACCGGGCGGGCATCCACATGAAAGAGTACCAGGAAACGAAACCGAAACTGGTTATCGGCGGGACGGCCCAGGATTTCGTCGGCGAGTACATGGCGGGGGGCATCCTGGTGCTGCTGGGATTGAACGGAAGAAAAGAGCAGCCAGCCAACTTTATCGGTACCGGCATGCACGGCGGGGTCATTTACCTGAGGGGCGGCGTGGAGAGCTACCAGCTGGGCCGGGAGGTGGGCACCGCCGCTCTGGAAGAGACCGACTGGCGGATATTGAAAGAACTGCTGGACGAGTTCACGGCGCATTTCGGCGGCGAGGCCGGCAAAATGAAAAAGCAGGATTTTATCAAGCTGCTTCCCCTCTGGTTGCGGCCGTATGGTAAGATATACGCGTATTAGGGGAAGCGGGAACTATGCCGGGGCAGAAAAACAGCATTTGTCTGGTAGCCGTCAGAGAACAATCACCCGAGTTGTTGGCCGGACTCGTCCGGAGCGGCTTTACCTGCACGGTGGCCGCCGACGGGGATGAAGCGTTGAAGCAAATCGCCGGGCAGGCCCCGGACCTGGTGGTGGTGGCCGTAAACGGTCACCTCAAAGCGGGGCAACGGGAATTAATCCGGACGATAAAACGTGGAAAATCCCTGCCCGTGATCGCCCTGGTGGGGCAGGATTCCCTGCCGCGCCTGGCGGGCGACCTGAAGGCGGTGGACGATTTCGCTCTCCGGTCAGGCGGGGTGGATGAAGTGGCGCTGAGGATACGCCGGCTGCTGCAGCGAGCCGCCGACGACAGCGACCTTATCAAGCGGGATAACCTGGTGATAGACACCGCCCGCTGTGAGGTATCCGTCAGCGACCGGGTGGTGGAATTTACCTTCCGGGAGTACGAACTGCTCCGGTTCCTGGCGGTCAACGAAGGCCGCGTGTTTACCCGGGACGCCCTGCTTGACCGGGTGTGGGGCTACGATTACTACGGCGGCGACCGGACGGTGGACGTTCACATCCGGCGGTTACGGAGCAAGATAGAGGACGCCGAGCATACTTTTATCGAGACGGTACGGAACATCGGCTACCGTTTCCGGCGCGGTGATTTTTGAACTTTGGGGATACTGGCTCTTACTCTGTTTTATCGAGACGGTACGGAACATCGGCTACCGTTTCCGGCGCGGTGATTAAAAACTTTGGGGATACTTGCTCTCACTCTATTTTATCGAAACGGTACGGAACATCGGCTGCCGTTTCCGGTACGGTGGTAAAAAACTTTGAGGATACTGATTATTTACCCTTCTTAATAGCGAGGTAAAGATGTACCAGGTAACGGCGAAAATCATCTCACAAAAAGGCACCTGCGAAGCCGGACATAAAGCGGGCGACGAAATGGATATCGGGCAGCACACCCCGGACGGGATGTGTTCCTGGGCCTTCTGCACCCTCTTTCCCTTTGCCCAGGCGCTGCAGTTCGGCGGCTCGTTTCCGTGGGAAGAAGACGGGGACACGTCAATCGTGGCCTGCCCCGACCCGGCTAACCCGGTGGTCTTCGAACTGAGGCGTCACCCGCCCCGGCCGGAGAAGTAACTGGAGAGCGGCGCGCGGGATGAAAATCCCGGCCTCCATTTTCCCATAATGCCGGGTTCCCTATAATGCCGGGGGCAGGCTCAGGTTAAACCGGTCGGCGACGATTTGCAAACGGCGGATGGTGCCTTCAGGGAGAGGCAGGCCGTGCTGCCACCGCTGGTGGTAAGTCCGGTTACCCCGTTCACCGGGAAAGAGAACTTCACTGAAACCCTCCGCCGTGGGCAGGGCTTTCAGGCCGTCAACCAGGTTATCAATGTGCTCTTTATAGGTATTGACGTCGGTGAAGGCAGCGATGTCAATGGCGGCGACAACGCTGTTCTGTATCTGGTGTCCCTCGCTTTTCTGGCTGCCGTCCAGCACCGGTTCCAGCAGGGGATTGCCAATCATGACGCTCGACAGGCACTCGAACATGAGCGCCAGCCCGGAGCCTTTAGCTCCCCCCATGGGAAGCAGGGCGCTGATGGCGGCGGGATCGGTGGTGGCGTGGCCGTCCTTGTCTACCGCCCAGCCTTCCGGTATGGGAATGCCTTTGTCTCTGGCGACGGTGATTTTACCCAGGGCGGTGACGCTGGTGGCCATATCAAGGATGACGTGGCGGTGGCGTCCGGCGGGCACGGCGATGGATATGGGGCTGTTATCCACGCCGGCAACCTTTGCCCCGTAGGGCGCCATGGCCGGCGGGGTACAGGTGAAGTTGATGCCCGCCATATCGTTATCGGCTGCCATCAGCGAGTAATAGCCCATCGCTCCCTGGTGGGAGGTATTGCGGATAATCGCCCAGCCGATGCCGACCTCCCCGGCTTTCCGCATCACCTTATTCATGGCGAAGGTGGTGACCACGGCGCCGAAAGCCAGGTCGCCTTCGATTACCAGTGTGGCCGGCGTTTCATTCAGGACGCGAATATCCGGCCTGGGATTCATATAGCCGGTGTCCGCTTCCTTGACGTAAGTGGGGAGCTGCTGGACGCCGTGAGAGTCCATGCCGCGCAGGTTGGCCCAGAGGAGTACTTCCGCTTCGATTTCCGCATCGGCGGGCGGCAGGCC
>CBDUSH010000091.1:0-7153 GCA_965369965.1 uncultured bacterium
CTCTTATCCCGGATGCCTCTCTTTCTCTCCCGTCCGGCTTATCTCCTGAATCCATTGACATTCACCTCAGGGTCGCCTAAAATTCCGGGAGACTTGATTCCAGCCCGAAACCGGTAAAGGAGAAAGTAATAGATGACTCAGATGACCAGCCAGCAGATTGAGAAGAACGCCGCCGTCATGGCGGCCGCCCTGATGGCGGCCGGTTCGCGCACCGCGCCGAAGACGAGAGGGCTTGACAGCACCGCCAGCCTGTTCCTGGAAGGTGATGACCTGGAAAAACTCGCCCTGGCCATGGAGCACCAGGCTGATATTAAACCGGATTACCTGGCCACCTTTAGGAGAGATGCCAATAACGTCAGGAAATCCGCCTGCGTCCTGCTCATCGGGGTTACCGGGGAGCCCAAGAAGATAGAACAGCCGCTGAATTGCGGCGCCTGTGGTTACGCCGGGTGTGAGCAGCTGGTTAAAGCCAGAAAGAAAATGCCCGCCCGGGATTTTGGCGGCCCCGTTTGCATGTTTCAGGCGATGGATCTGGGTATCGCTCTGGGTTCGGCGGTAAAACTGGCTTCCGAGCTTTGTATGGATAACCGGATCATGTACACCATCGGGGTGGCCGCCCGGGAAATGGGACTGCTGGATTCTGAGGTCATTATGGGCATCCCGCTGTCGATAAGCGGTAAAAGCCCTTACTTCGACCGCGGGTAACTTCGTTTCACCGGCTGATTGCCGGATATATCGGTTCCGGTCGGGTTGACTGCCTCGCCTCTGGCGCATGACTTCAGGGTGTTGACAATTAACCGGATAGGGCTATAATTAAGTCGCTGGATATAATTTGCCTTTGAGAATGAGGTATAATTTACGTCGTGCCTGGTAGCCGAATAATAACTGACAAGGATAAAGAATGACGGACGAATCTGAAATCACCGGGCCGGTTAGCCCAAAAATAGAGCGGGAAGCGGCGCAGAGGGCAGGCCACAGAGCCAGAGCGGCAAGGTGGGACCTTGACGTCGCCGTATTCTTTTTTGCCATTTTAACTATTGTCATAATCTTGTTATTTCAGGGAGTCGGTTATGAGATTGTAGCCGCGACTGCCGGGTTTGGATTAGCCTTGGGCTGGCTCATGGGATCGAGAAAAGGAAGGCAGCAATACGAGAGTCTCTATCAGGAAGAGCTGGCCGAGTTGCTGCGGAAATCAGAGAGAAAGCAAACGCCGGAAGAGGCAATGGCAGAGTCAATGATAGAGGCAACGATAGATGAGAAAGTTCAGGAAGCGATGCGCCAGAGACAGGAAAAGTGGCGATAGCGATTTGGCCCATTGACAATCGGTGAAATAGGACTATAATTAGCTTATTAAATATAACATATATACGATAATCTAATAAGAAAAATAAGATGGTGATGAAAAGGATGCTGGTAACCGCTGAATTGAATGCGGTTGCCAGTGTCCTTTTTATTAAGTGAACTAACTGTAACCGGAAAAGAAATATTGTCTATGGTTAATAGCTGTTTATCAAAACACTATCGGACACTAATCTTATGCAAAGGAGGATAATATGCCAACCTATGTCGTACTCGCCAACTGGACGGACCAGGGTATTCGGACCGTCAAAGAATCGCCTCAGCGCCTTGACGCTACCAGAAAAGCCATTGAGGCTGCCGGGGGCAAACTGGTTAGTTTCTATCTTACCATGGGCAAATATGACGAGGTGCTCATCGTCGAAAGCCCGAGTGATGAAGTGGGAGCGATCATGGCGCTGAGCGCCGGCAGTGGCGGTAATATCCGCACTGAGACCTTGAAAGCCTTTACGGAAGACCAGTACCGCGGCATCATTGCCAATATCCCGTAGCGCCGGTCCGTCGTTAAAGCCGGAGCCTTGGGGGATGTTCTCCATCCGGTGATATCCCGTTTATCTCCGTGGCGCGGCCCAGATGCGGCTCCGCCTATGCGAACCGGCCTTGATTGAGTTATAATAGGATATATGGAAGACGAGATTAAACGGCTGGCGGTGCTCGGTTCCACCGGCTCCATCGGTCGGCAGACCCTGGACGTTGTCCGCGCCCTGCCCGGCCATTTCCGCGTTGTCGCCCTGGCGGCGGGCAAAAACCTTAACCTTCTCGCCGAACAGGTCGCCGAGTTCAAGCCGGAATTCATCAGCTATTGCTCCGGCGGTGATGAGAGCGTAGAGGCGGCGGCCCGCCTCGCTTCTCTGGGCGGCCGGTTTCTCCCGCTCGAGGAGATGGCGGCTCACCCGCAGGTGGACACGGTAGTCATGGCCACTTCCGGCAAGGCCGGGCTGGCGCCTACCCTGGCGGCGGTCAAAGCGGGCAAGAATATTGCCCTGGCCAACAAGGAATCCCTGGTCATGGCCGGTGAGATTGTTACCCGCCAGGCGAAACTGAGCGGCGCCCGCCTGCTGCCCGTGGACAGTGAGCACAGCGCCGTCTGGCAGTGTCTCGCCGGTGAGCAGCAACCCCCCCACCGGATTATCCTCACCGCCTCCGGCGGTCCCTTCCGTGACTTTACTCCGGCGCAGCTTGAAAAAGTTACCGTGGCGCAGGCCCTCGCCCACCCTTCGTGGCGGATGGGGAAAAAGGTCACCATTGATTCGGCCACCCTGATGAACAAAGGCCTTGAGGTTATCGAAGCCCACTGGCTGTTTGATATCCCCTTTGACCGCATCCGGGTGCTGGTTCATCCCCGGAGCGTTGTTCACTCCCTGGTGGAGTTTGCCGACGGCTCGGTAAAAGCCCAGTTAAGCCGTCCAGATATGCGACTGCCCATTCAGTACGCCCTTTCTTATCCTGACCGGCTTGCCAACCCTCAGTTTCCCCGCCTCGACTGGGATGAATTTGACAGCCTTACTTTTTCCCAGCCTGACCTGGCCGCCTTTCCCTGTCTGGGACTGGCTGTTGAGGCGGGCAGAAAAGGCGGCACTTATCCGGCGGTGCTCTGCGCCGCCGACGAGGTGGCCGTGGAGCTTTTCCTGTCGGAGCGTATCGCCTTTGCCGATATCGCCGCCACCGTCGAGCGGACACTGGCCCGGCATGACGGTATTTCCCGGCCAGATCTTGAAGAGGTGCTCGCCGCTGACGAGTGGGCACGGGAAGAGGCGTTCAAAATGGCCGTTGGAGTTATATCTTGATGAGCATTCTCTCTTTTGCCGGCGTGCTGGTGGTGCTCATCATCGCCCACGAGTTCGGGCATTTTATTACCGCCCGGATTTCTGGTGTCAAGATTGATGAGGTCGGCCTCGGTTTTCCACCCCGCCTTTTTTCCATAAAGCGCGGCGGGACGCGTTACGCGGTCAATGCCCTGCCCCTCGGCGGCTATGTTAAACTGGCCGGCGAAGAAGACCCCAAAATAACCGACAGCCTGGCCAGTAAGAGCATCGCCGCCCGGTTGATGGTAATGGGCTCCGGCTCACTGATGAATTTTCTCCTCCCCGTCCTGCTGTTTTCCATCGCGCTGATGATACCCCGTGACGCGGTGGAAGCCCAGGTGCTGGTCGACGAGGTGGCGCCGTCTTCCCCGGCCGCCGCGGCCGGTATCGAGGTCGGGGACTTGCTCCTGGCGGTCAACGGTAAACCGGTCGACAGCGTCGGCGACCTTCAGCGTGAAATCCAGCTTAAGATGGGACGGCCGATTACCCTGCTCGTCCAGCGTGCCGATTCTTCAACGGATGAGGTCCGGGTGGTGCCCCGGTGGCAGCCCCCGGAAGGCCAGGGGGCGATTGGTGTCGCCGTCATGAACTCCTCAGCCGTCGTTGTTAAGGAGTCCTATCCTTTCTGGCAGGCGATTCCGAGGGGAGTCGAACGCTCGATTCAGGCCTTCATCCTCTTTAAGAACGCCATCATCAGCATGATTATCGGCGCCGAGCCGGCGGTTATCGGCGGGCCGGTGGCCATCGCCCAGTTGACCGGTGAGGTGGCCGAAGCCGGGCTGGGGCCTTTGATCGAGTTTGCCGCCTTTCTCAGCATAAACCTGGGTATCATCAATATCCTGCCGCTGCCCGCCCTGGACGGCGGGCGGATCGTTTTTGTCCTCATGGAGTGGGTGCGCCGCGGGCGGCGCATATCCGCCCGTACCGAAGGCAAGATTCACATGGTCGGCTTTGCCCTGCTTATCACCTTTATCCTGGCCATTACATACCAGGACATTATTCGCATTATCGCCGGCGACAGCCTGATACCGTAACGGTATCTGCCTGAGAAGGGGAATCTCCCGGCCTGAAACCCTTTCAACGTAACCTTCCTCCAAAAACCTCCACCCTTCCCCTTTCCGGGTGGATTGGGGTAAAGTGATGAAGTATAAAACATCTTCGAGGGAGTCCAGGAGGGACGAAATCCCTCTTTCCAAAAACCTCCCCCTTCCCGGGGGGAAGAGAGATACAGGGGGATGGGGTTATCAACTGAAGTAGCTGAACAAACAGGAGGTGAGGCAGATAACCGACACCAGGCGCGCCAGTAAACCAATCAGTATCGGCGGTGTCACCATCGGCGGCGGCGCTCCCGTCGTCGTCCAGTCGATGACCAGTACCGACACCCGTGACGTCCGGGCGACTACCCGCCAGATAAAAGAGCTTCAGGAGGTCGACTGCGAACTGGTGCGGGTCGCCGTGCCTGATGCCGAAGCGGCCCACGCCATCGCCGCCATTAAAAAAGGCATCTCTATTCCCCTGGTCGCTGATATACACTTCGATTATCAACTCGCTCTGCTGGCTCTGGAGGCGGGAGCCGACGGACTCCGCCTCAATCCGGGCAACATCGGTCATCCGGAAAAAGTGCGCCTGGTCGCCCTGGCCGCCCGAGAAAGAGGCGTCCCCATCCGCATCGGCCTCAACGCCGGCAGCCTGCCCAAAACCACCGACCCCCGTCTCAGCGTCGCCGAACGCATGGTCAACGCCGCCCTTGAGCAGGTGCGCCTCTTGGAAAGCCTCGATTTCGACCTGATAAAAGTCTCTTTGAAAGCCTTTGACGTTCCCACCACCATTGAAGCCTACCGCAGCATTGCCGGAAAAATCCCCTATCCCCTCCACCTCGGCATCACCGAGGCAGGCACTCCCCGCCAGGGGGTCATCCGCAGCGCCGTCGGTATCGGCAGCCTGCTCTACATGGGCATCGGCGATACCCTCCGCGTTTCCCTCACCGCCCATCCCGTTCAGGAAGTGCTCGCCGGCTACGAGATTCTGAAAAGCCTTAACCTCCGCCAGCACGGCCCCGTCCTGGTCAGTTGTCCCTCCTGCGGCCGGGCGGAGGTGGATATCGTCCGGCTGGCCGAAGCCGTCGAAGAACGCCTGGCCGCCATCACCAAACCAATTAAAGTAGCCGTCATGGGCTGCGTCGTCAACGGCCCCGGCGAAGCCGCCGAGGCCGATGTCGGTATCGCCTGCGGCAAAGGCAAAGCCGTCCTCTTCAAAAAGGGCAAAAAAATCGGGGTGGTCGCCGAAAAAGATTTTGTTTCGGCGCTTATGCGGGAAGTGGAAAGCCTTTAGCTGACAAGCTTGGAGAGCCTAAGCCTAAAAAGTAAACAGGGAGTCAAAGAAAGGCTTCGCCTTTGTTATAAAACCTCCTCTCCCTCTTTCTTGAAAGGAAGAAGGGTGAACACGATGTGAAGCTTAGGTTAGTAATTAGTCCCGAAACAACCGGATTGACCGGTAGTAAGTATTATCGGAGAAGCGGGGATTAATAACAAACAATTCCTGAACAGCGGTAGCAATGATTAGGCGTTTTTCTTTATATGGTTTCCTTAAGAATCAACGGTATTTTGAACCGTTCATTATCTTGTTTTTCCTCCAGCAAGGACTTTCCTTTACCCAAATCGGCTTTCTTATCGCCTTCCGGGAGCTTTTCATCAGCCTTATAGAAATCCCCAGCGGCGCCGTTGCCGATTTGTTTGGCCGCCGTCGCAGCATGATATTAGCCTTTGTCTCCTATATTATTTCCTTTGCCCTGTTCGGTTTTAGCCGGGATTACGGGCATTTCTTCATCGCCATGTTCTTTTTCGCCGTCGGTGAAGCATTTCGCACCGGCACCCACAAAGCAATGATATTTACGTGGCTCCGTATTGAAGAGCGCCTTGACGAAAAAACGAAGGTTTATGGCTACACCCGTTCATGGTCAAAAATTGGGTCAGCGGTTTCTACAATCCTGGCGGTTGTCTTCGTACTACTGACCAATAGCTATGCCCATGTCTTTTTCTTTGCCATTATTCCATATATTGCGGGATTGATTAATTTCATGACCTATCCCAGGGAGTTAGAGGGCCAACCCGGTGAGAAGGTGGACATTCGTGATGTTGTGGCACATCTCCGGGAGTGTATCCGTACTGCATTGGTCGTCAGGAAACTGCGTCGCTTAATCGTGGAGTCGATGTCTTTTGAAGGTATTTATAAGGCGGTTGCAGACTATCTTCAGCCCGTAGTAAAGAATATGGTACTGTTACTTCCTATCTTCCTCGCTTGGGGAGAGACACGCCGCAGCGCCGTTATGATAGGAGTGGTTTACGTTATTTTATACTTGGTCTCAGCCTATGCCAGCCGGAATTCCCATCGCATAACCAGTCACGCTGGTGGGGAAGAGGGGGGAAGCCGCCTACTCTGGAAGGTGGTTTTTGTTCTTTACATTACGCTTATTCCATTGCTGTTCTTCGGGTATTATTATGTGGCGGTGATTGGTTTTATTGCCCTGGCTCTTATACAGAATTTCTGGCGGCCTATTCTGATAAGTCGCTTTGATGCTTTCACCAGTGAGACAAAGGGTGCCACGGTGCTATCCATCGAAAGCCAGGCAAAATCAGTCTCTACGATGATAATAGCCCCGATTCTGGGTGTGGCGGTGGATTTTGTTCAGGGACAGAGCTTGGGTGGGGAATTCTGGCCGGTAGCTGCCATCGCGGCGGTAGTCACCCTGCTTATCCTGCTTACACCGCTGAGAAAGAATGGTAACGGAGAACCGGCAGATATATAAATTGAGTGTATCGGGGATATTGAAGATTAGTTATTCGTATTGCAAGATTCGTATTATTAATTAATCGAGTCCTGTTCTATTCGCTAAACGAACGGCAAAAACTCCAGTCTATAAGCGGGGCTTTCCTCTCGTCGCCGTTTCTGGTATGCTGGATTAGAAAAAAGATAATAAGGGGAGTATCCCTGAA
>CBDUSH010000092.1:0-7031 GCA_965369965.1 uncultured bacterium
ATTCCTGCCCTATGTTTATATGGTAACTCTGGCAATACCACAAATCAAGCGCTTGGTCCCCATCAAAAAATAAGAGTTATTTTCAGAATCCGGGTAATAGTTCAGTATCAGATTAACCAAAAAAAGGGCCGGAAAGTTGGCTCTGATATGTTTCTCCGGTAACGGGAGCGTCACTGTGAAATGCGGTTGCGCTTATTAACTAAAACGGGGTTATTTACTCTTGAACAACTCGGAGGCCCAAAGAGTAATTAATATGGTGATTACTATGGAGGCCGAGGAATTGATAATCAGCACCGCAGGGGCTCCCAGGAGGCCGGTTCCGTAACCGGTTAACAGGGTGCCCAGCGGCAGGGCGCCAACCGCGAAAGCGCGCGCCCCGGATACCCGGCCGCGCATCTCTTCCGAGCAGTTGATGAGAAGGATGGCCTGAATAAGGGCCAATGACATACCCTGGGCGACACCGGTAAAAGCAAGCAGGATAACGGATAGAAAGAATAGATGAGACGCCGAGAAAATCAATAAAATTGCCGGCCAGGAAATAACGGCGATAATAAGAAGCTTGCCCTTGTTTACAGATAGCGGCAGCGCGCCGGTAAGTATTGAGCCGGCAGCATACCCCAGACCGACTGCCGCCATGAGCTGGCCGAAACCGGTGGCGCCGGTATGAAGAACATCACGGGCAAAAATGGGCAACAGGGTAAACAAGAACGGGAATACGAACAGGTTAACCAGGGCGGCGATGAGTATAAGTGAAAAAAGAACCCGGTCATTTCTAATATAACGAAGTCCTGATATAAGGTTCTGCCTGGTTGACCCAGGGATGGATGGCGTCGAGGTTACCGTCTTCATCGGGAGAAGAAACAAAAAGGATAACAAAAAACTTGCCGTTATAAGGGCGAAGCAACCACCTGCCCCGATAGCCTCAAGTAAAGTTCCGCCGAGTAACGGTCCCAACGCGCTGGTAATGCCGGTAATTGCCATTATCAATGAGGCGGCGGAAAATATATGATTTTTCCTGACAATATCAGCCGCCATGGCGAATCGGGTCGAGTAGTCAAATGCATTGGCAAGACCACCAACAAGGGTAAACGCAAATAAATGCCAGGTCTCAAGCTGCGACAGGTAAAATAACAGAAACATGGTGAGTGCTGCCGTCCCGTAAATTACCTGCATTGACAGGAGTATCAAGCGACGGCTGAACCGATCAGACAGAGTGCCGAAAAGAGGTCCCAATAACATCGAGGCAAAGCGAAATGTCCCCAGCAGACCAACCAGAAGCGGGGAGTTGGTCAACTCCAGGACCAGCCAGGCCCCGACGGCCGTCTCTGTCCATCGTCCGGTATAAGTGCCAAACGTAGAAAACCAGAGAAGCCGGTACTGGGAATAACCAAAAGCAGGCAACAACGAGCGCGGTTCATCGGTAGTACTAATGGGTTCAGTCATTGTTGATAGTGATTATACCGTATTAACGGCATAGTTGGAAGAAAGAAATGGCTGTAGTACGGCTCCTGAATAACGCATAGCACAGACAGAAGTAACGTTGACGGCGGTTTGGTACTCTACATCTGCTTACATATAAAGGCAAGCAAAGCGCGGGAATTTTTCCCGCGTCGTTTTATGAGGAGAGCATCCCCATGGGAAACACCCAGCGCCCGTATTTTGAATTCAAGACAACTGCCGCCGAGCCATAGGTCGCCGCGGCGCCGCAAAAGATACCCACGATGCCTGGAACCACCGCCGGCAGTACACCGTAGAAATGGGCGGCTAACAGGAAGAACAGCAGGGTCAGACTGGAAAATATGAATACATGCATGCGGGACATTTTAAAGGTGCCGATAGTCATGTAAGCGGTGAATATACCCCAGAGGATAAACGTCCAGGCTATTCCCGGGCCGTCCATTGTGATCAGCCCCAGCCACTGAAACATAAAACCAAAACTGAGGCCGATCCAGAATAAACCGTAAGAAGTAAACGCGGTAAGGCCAAAGATATCCCCCCGGCGGCCGTCAATTATGCCGGCGATGATTTGCGCCATGCCTCCCCAAAAAAACCCGTACACTATCGGCAAAGTGCTGTCAATCAGGCCGATATTGTGTATCTGCAATAATATGGTATTAAGACCAAATCCGGCCAGGCCCAGAGCTGCCGGATTAGCCCACTGTTGATTACTCACTACTGCGCTTCGTGCCATAACAACCTTCTCTCCAGTTATATATCGGTCGGTGGCCGGAGTTGACTTTTCTCCAACCACCCGGCCTTTTTAAGGCTTCCCTAGTTCCTGCCTTTTCTCAGGGTTTCTATTACTGACGGATCGGCCAGAGTTGAGGTATCACCCAGGTCCTTACCGTCGCCGGAGGCAATCTTAACCAGAATCCGGCGCATGATTTTGCCGCTCCGGGTCTTGGGTAACCCTTCGGCAAATTGAATTACGTCAGGAGTGGCGATGGGGCCGATTTGCTTTCGGACGTGAATTTTTAATTCCTTCTCCAGATCAGTGGTCGGTTCTACGCCAACTTTCAGCGTTACGTAGGCGTAGATACCCTGCCCTTTAAGCTGGTGAGGCATACCGACGACAGCTGCCTCGGCTACCTTTTGATACGAAACAAGGCTGCTTTCCACTTCGGCGGTGCTGATGCGGTGCCCGGAAACATTAATCACATCGTCAATGCGCCCCATGAGCCAGTAATAGCCGTCTTTATCCCGCCGGGCTCCGTCTCCGGTACAGTAGTAGCCGGGGAACTTGCTGAAGTATGTCTCCTTAAACCGTTTCGAGTCGCCATAGATAGTGCGCATCATTCCGGGCCAGGGCTTTTTGATACAAAGCCAGCCACCCTCATCAGCGCCTACTTCAGTGCCATTTTCTTTTAATATTACCGGTTCAACACCCGGGAAAGGCAAGGTGGCCGAACCGGGCTTGGTGGGAATGGCTCCGGGTAAAGGAGTAATCAGTATGCCGCCGGTCTCTGTCTGCCACCAGGTATCCAGTACCGGGCAATTCTCCCTGCCGATGACCCGGTAATACCACATCCAGGCTTCAGGATTAATCGGCTCGCCGACACTGGCCAGTAGCCTGAGGCTGGAGAGGTCATGCCTGTCGGGATATTCTTCCCCTTCCCTCATCAGGGCTCTGATGACCGTGGGGGCAGTGTAGAAAACATTCACCTTGTATTTTTCCACTATCTGCCAGAACCTGTCGGGTTCGGGATAGGTTGGCACACCCTCAAACATAAGGGTGGAAGCTCCGGCGGCAAGCGGGCCGTAAACTATATAGCTATGCCCGGTTACCCAGCCGATATCAGCCGTGCACCAGTAGGTATCTTCATCCTTAATATCAAATATCCACTTCATGCTTAGATAAGTATGAAGCAGGTAACCCGCCTGAGTATGCAAAATACCCTTAGGCTTGCCGGTGCTGCCGCTGGTGTAAAGGATAAACAGAGGCGCATCAGCGTCCATCTCTTCCGGCGGGCATTCGGCGGCGATGTCATCACCATTCATCTCATCGTGCCACCAGTGGTCTCTGCCTGCCTGCATGTCTACATCTATGCCTAATCGCTTGACGACAACTACATCCTTTACGTCGGGGCAGTCGTTGAGGGCGGTATCGGCATTATTCTTACTATTGATATTCCGGCCACCGCGATAGTAACCATCGGCCGTAATAAGCATGGTGGATTTACAGTCGAGAATACGGTCACGCAACGCCTCGGCGCTGAAACCACCGAAGACGACACTGTGAATTGCCCCGATACGGGCGCAGGCCAGCATGGCCATGGTCAGCTCCGGAATCATGGGGAGGTAGATAGTAACGATGTCACCCTTCTTCACTCCCAGCTTCTTCAGCACGTTGGCGAACTTGCAAACCTCTTCATATAGCTGCCGGTAGGTATATGTCCTGGAGTCCTCATCCGGTTCTCCCTGCCAGATAAGGGCCGGCTTATCCCGGCGCGAGGTCTTGAGGTGGCGGTCAAGACAGTTGTAAGACGCGTTTATCTTGCCGCCGGTAAAGTACCGTACCTCCGGTTTATCTTTGAAATCATAAACCAGGAACTTATCCCATTCTTTATACCAGTCCAGCTGCCGGGCCATGGTGCTCCAGAAGTGTTCGGGATTCTTTATCGACCAGTTGTAAATTGCCTCATACTCTTCCATGCTTCTTATAGCCGCCTTTTCGGCGAACTCTTTTGGAACAGGAAAGATACGATTCTCCTCCATCATGGAGGCGATGGCTTTATCTGAAATTTGCCCCAGGATCCCTTCATTTTTTTCGCTGGTAACTTTCTTGTTGCTCATCCGATCGAACTCCCTTACCTCTACCTCTCTAATTTAATGATACTATCTCTGAAGTCTTACGTCACCCGTCATTACTCTTGTTTTGAAGGCAAAAAACACCCTGTGTAAATGGGTAATTTACACCCTGAATACCATATAGTAATTGATAAAGATAGGTATTTACCACCGGCAGCCGGCTCTGATTGCGGGAAATACCCGGGTGACCCCCGCTAGGTGCTGTTGCTTGTTTGAGGTATACTGACAGTAGAGGGTAAAGCTGTGGGTAATATTAAGGTATTTGTAACTGAGGACCATTTAATAACGCGCCAGGGTATATGCCGGCTTTTAGCGGACGAACGCGACATTGAAGTAGTCGGTGAGGCCGGTGACGGGGAGGAGGCGGTGCGGATGGTCACTGAATTGCAACCGGACGTAGTCATCATGGACATCGCTCTCCCTAAGCTTAATGGCCTTGAAGCGACGAAACAAATTAAACTGATTCGCCCCACGGCTGCGGTACTGATACTGAGTGCCTATGATGATGACGAATATGTTTTTGGACTGTTAGAGGCGGGGGCGGCCGGGTATCTGTTAAAGACTATCAGTGGTGAGGAACTGGTACGGGCCGTTCGAGCCGTCCATCGGGGTGAACCGATGCTTGATCCTAAAATTACGCAAAAGGTCCTGAATCACCTGAAAATGCTTAGCAAAGCGCCGCATTCGGCAACGTCCTATACGCACCTTAGTGACCGCGAGCTGGGTGTCATCAAGCTGGCAGCTAGAGGCATGAGCAATAAGGACATCGCTGATGAGCTTCACCTGAGCAGACGCACTATTGAAGGTAATTTGAGGACTATTTTCAATAAACTTGGGGTTGGCTCCCGCACTGAGGCGGTGATACAGGCTGTAGCCAGAGACCTGTTTACCATAGAAGAATTGTCCTGACTCTCCCCCTGTAATTGAGATATCGGCCGATGACTCAAAGCTCATTAAGTTCAGAAATGCTTTCGCGGATTATTGACGGTTCGCCTATTCCGTCATTTGTAATCAATGATCGGCATAAAGTCATTCACTGGAATACGGCGATTGAAGCTCTCTCCGGCATAAAGAAGGAGGAGATAATCGAGACTGACCAGCAATGGAGAGCTTTTTACGCTGAAGAGAGGCCGACCATGGCTGATTTGATAGTGGATAGCGCGCCGGCGAAGGAGATTGAGACCTATTATTCCAGCGAATGCCGGGAATCTAACTTGATTGATAGCGCCTATGAAGCGGAAGATTATTTCCCGGACCTTGGCGTGAACGGAAGATGGCTTCATTTTACGGCAAGTCCGATAAAAGATAGCCAAGGAGTAGTAATAGGCGCCATAGAGACTTTGGAAGATATCACGGTAAACAAAGGCGCCGTGGAGGCGCTGCATGAATCGGAGAAAAGCTTCCGGGCTCTGTTTGAGGGCGCCGATGACGCTATCTGGGTTAACGATTTAAAAGGTAACATTCGAACGGCCAATAAGGCATCTGCCAGGCTTACCGGTTATTCTGTAGAAGAACTGCTGGGAATGAATATAAAGGAATTTCTCAGTGATGACAGCCTGAACCTGGCCCAGGAAGTAAGAATTAAGCTGATTGAAAATCAGCCCTTCGACTTTCCTTATGAACAGAAATTGATCAGGCAGGATGGCTCGGACGCTATCTGCATGGTTACTACCAACCTGATTACCAGAGACGGTGAACTGAAGGGTTTTCAGAATATCGCCCGGGATGTAACTGTAGAGAAGCGGATGCAGGATAATCTGCGCTATTACCTGCAGCAGATTACCCGGGCCCAGGAGGAGGAACGGAAACGCATTGCTCGTGAGCTTCATGATGATACGGCGCAAGTCCTGGGCTCCCTTTCGCGGCAGTTGGACAATTTTATTCGCCAGAGGCATAGTCTGGCGCCTGACGATAGCCTCTTTCTTAAAGATTTGATAGCTCAACTCAATCGCGGGGCACAAGGTGTGCATCGTTTCAGTCAAGCTTTGCGCCTGTCCGTACTGGACGATTTTGGTTTGATTCCAGCTTTGAGGTCGTTGGCCAAGAGTTTGCAGGAGTACAGTGGGGTAGTCATGGACCTGAAGGTGCTTGGTAGAGAAAGGCGCCTCTCATCTGAAGTGGAGTTGTTGCTTTTCCGCATGGTTCAGGAGGCGCTGAACAACGTTGAGAAGCACGCCAAGGCGACAAAAGCCTTCGTGGTGATAGAGTTCGTTAAAGGTAGAATCAGGGTGACTATCAGTGACAACGGGCAAGGTTTTGAGCTGTCAGGAAGACTGGATGATCTTCCTCGCAGCGGCAAGCTCGGCCTTACCGGAATACAGGAGCGTGCCCGTTTACTGGCGGGCACTCTTGAAGTGAAGTCAACGCCGGGTAAGGGAACAATTTTAATAGTGGAAGTGCCCGGCTAGTTTTATCGCTCTAATGACCCGAAGGGCAGAGTTACACGGGCAATGCCCTGCTGCGGTTTCAATCAGACGTGAGCTAAGGGTCTCCCAAAGGTTGTTGGGATGTAGTGGACTCCTTTTCGGGGGACGGACTAAAGCACCGGGGTGGCGCGCATTTGCAAATACAGATCAACTTAACATAAAAGACTCAGTTGATTTTGTCAGTGCAGGGTGGGTTGTCTTCGCCAAAGAGCGCACGGCTTGGCTCCAGCAATATCAGCAGCCTGTCCGGAAGTCTCACCGTACCCAGCAAATGTTGAGAGCCAGATCCCAGGATGG
>CBDUSH010000093.1:0-6991 GCA_965369965.1 uncultured bacterium
TCAATCCGCTTTTCGATAGCCGCCGCGTGGGCGTCAAGCCCTTCCGCCCGGGCTATCGCCGAGGCGGCCGGCCCCAGTTCGTTCAATCCGGCGGCACCGACATCAACCGTGTTGATGAACTTGACGAAATCGGTGACGTTGAGCGGTGAACCGAAACGGGCGGTACCGCCGGTGGGCAGCACGTGGCTTGGCCCGGCGACGTAGTCGCTTAATACAACCGTGGCGTCGACGCCGAGAATGACGCATCCGGCGTTGGTCACCTTTTCCAGATAAGAAGCCGCCTCCGCCACCATCAGCGACAGGTGCTCCGGCGCGTAAAGGTTGGCTAATTCGATGGCCTCTTCGAGGTCGGCCACCACCACCATTACACCGTTATCGGCCAGCGATTTCCGGATGATACCGGCGCGGTTGAGCGCCGACAGCTGCGCCTCAATCTGCCGGTTGATATTTTCGGCCTGGGCCGGTGAGGTGGTCACGACCACCGCCGAGGCCATGACGTCATGCTCAGCCTGGGCGAGGATATCCGCGGCGCAGTAGGCCGGATTGGCCGTTTCATCGGCGATTATCATTATTTCACTCGGCCCCTGAAGGCCGTCGATGCCGACGACGCCAAAGACCAGTCTTTTGGCGATGGTAACGAAGATGTTGCCCGGACCGCATATCTTGTCCACTTTCGGAATCGATTCGGTGCCATAGGCCAGGGCGGCAACGGCCTGCGCTCCGCCGGTACAGAATACCCGGTCGACTCCGGCGATATCCGCCGCCGCCAGCGTTATCGGGGGCACTTTCCCATTCGCGTCGGGGGGCGTCACCAGTACCACTTCCCGGACACCGCTGACTTTGGCCGGCACTGCGGTCATCAGCACCGTCGAGGGATAAGAAGCGGTGCCTCCGGGGACGTAGAGGCCGACTTTCTCCAGGGGGCGGATTAACTGCCCGCAGTCCGAAGCGGCTGTCTCATGCCGCAGGTTGTCCTTCCGGGCGTTGTGAAAGGAAGCGATTCTCTGCGCGGCCAGTTTGAGGGCGGCCACCAGTTCCGGAGAAACGGCGTCACGGGCGGCGGCTATTTCCGGCCGGCCGACTTCCAGTGAAGTTAATCTGATGCCGTCTATCTCCAGAGCCAGGTCAAAGAGGGCGGAGTCTCCCTTTTCCCGCACCCGGGCGATAATCAGCCGCACCGCCGACTCCGGGTCGTCAACGCCGAAGAGCGACTGTAACCGTTCTTTCATCTCCGGAGATACCGGATAAGAGAGGTCCGGTACCCGCCGGGACAAGAGGGGGCGGGCGCTGGCCAGGCCTGTTACAATTCTCAATCCGACTCCTGTTTTCAGGGACACATCCCGGCAGGGAAGCCCTGATTTACCTTTTTAATTTACGCCGCCACGGCCTCTTGCAGGGTGGTAACGATAGAAGCTATTATCTCTCCCTTCCGGGTGCCCGGTTTGATGCCGGTATTGCCCACCAGGCAGGCGGTGGATTCGAAGAGAGTTTCTATTATTTTCAGATTATGCTCGGCGATGGTCTTGCCGGTCTGGGTGTTCTCGATCAAGAGGTCGGCGTCTTCGGGGAGAAAAGCCTCGGTGGCGCCCCAGGTGGGCACGATACGGTAATGACCGAGGTGATTGTCCCGGGCGTATTTATCAGCCACGTTAACGTATTCCGAGGCTACCCGGAGGGGTGTTTCACGTTCGGCGCAGAACCGGCGCAAGCCGGCGGTGTCGTCGGCGGGCATTGTCTGGCCGACCACGGCGACGATGCGTACCCGGCCGAAACCGAGGTCGGTAAGCTCCCTGACCGGACTGGAGGGAAACTGGTTGAGGTGCTCGGTGAGCCAGTCCCGACCGGTAATGGCGATATCAAAATTACCGTTGGCTACCTGCACGGGCATGTCCTGAGGCCGGATGACTTTAACGGCCACGCCGTCAATATCAATAACGGGCCGACGGTTTCCCGAAGACGACGGATAGTCTTCGACGTTGATGCCTGCCCGGCTCAGTAATTCGACGACCGGCTGCTGCTGATGCCCGTCCGGCAGAGCCAGCCGGACAATGTTTTCGGCGGGAACGGACGGCAGGCAGGTCACCGATATTTTCTCATTAACCGGCGAAGGGTCATTCTGGTCATCGGGCAGCCCGGCGGAGTGGTCACAGATTGAAGCAACCACTTTGCCCAGGTTCTTGGATTCCCAGCTGTGCCGGTTGGCGATAAGAAAAGAGCCGTATTCCAATATTTTAGACACCGGCACCATGCCGTAGCCGTAGATTTCAGCTTCCGAGGCCGCCCGCACCAGGGCCAGGTCAGCGTTTTCGGGCGGGTAAACCTCGGCGCCGCCCCAGACGGGGAAGACGCTGAAGCGGCCGAAACGCCGGTTCAGGGCAAAGGATTCGGACAGGTTAGGATACTCGCTGACGATGCTTACCAGACGCTGGGAGCCGGGCGTTTTCTTCATGGCAGCGGCTGTTTCCGGACAGGCCACCATATAGAGGCTGCCGGTGGCATAGCCCAGGGCGCTGATTTTTACCAGGGCGCTGCCGGGATACCCGGCGAGCAACTCTTCAATCCAGTCCAGGCCGCAGATTCCCAGGTCATAGTTACCGACGGCTACCTGAATGGGAATATCTTTTTCGTGGAACACCTTGGCTCTGAGACGGGGGAACTTACCCGACTTTATATGGTAAAAACGAGATTTTGAATCGTAGCCGTCAAGCTCCCAACCGGCTTCATGGAGGAGAGTGGACGTTTTATCGAGAAGCCTTCCTTTGGGCAGGGCAATTTTCATGTTTTTTATCTTCCTCACAGCCAATTTTTTTATATCGGGGGAGGGTTTGGAAGAGGGGTTTCGCCCCTCTTAGACACCCGATTTAAAACCCTGAACCTATATAAGAATTTATTCTCTTAGACACCCCATTTTGAACCCTGAACCAATATAAGAGTTTATTCTCTTGGACACTCCGTTTCTAAACTTATCGGATGAAAGATAAGTCTTACTTCTATCAGATACCTCTTTACTGAACCCGGTCAGGAAAATAGAGAGGATTTATCTTCCCGATTAATCTTTACTTGATAATTTTCAAGACCTCTTCGACAGTCGGCAGTTCAACCCCGACTGATTTCATTTTACCGGCCAGTCGAAAGGGCTGGGCGGCATCCCGGACGGTCAGCGTCCAGGTCAGGCCAGATGATTTTCCGGCACCGAGGTCAAGCTCGGCGACGTGTCCCGCCCGGCGAAGCTGTCCGGCGGCGGTAAAGGCCGCCTTTATCACGTCGTCACTTTCGGCGCGCACCGTTATTCCGGACGCCTGAGGACGGGAGTCAAATTCCGTCCCGAGCAAGCCGAGTAAACGGTCGACGTAGAGCGCGAAGCCGGAGGCGGGCACGTCCCCGCCACCCATGGCGGGGATAAGGGCGTCATAACGTCCGCCGCCGCCAATTTTTTCTTTGCCGGCATAAAGCTGGAAGATGACGCCGGTGTAGTATTCAAAGCCGGCGCCGGAAGCGATATCCACCTGGTATTTACAGCCCATCTCTTCCAGAATATCGACAATTTTAATAAAATCATCGAGGTGAGGCACCAGGGCCGGCAGGCCGGGCGCCGACAGCGCCCTGAGGTTTTTAAGGAAACCGGAGGATTTTCCCTTCAGGTTGAGCAGGGGCAGCAGAATATTTTCCAGCTCCGGTCTTTTTGATTCCATGCGGGTCAGTACCTGCGAGTTACCGTCCAGAACCTGGTCAAAGACGCTTGACTGCTCTTCTGAAGTCAGGTCCAGGCTGGCCAGAAGCTCTTTAATCAGCCCGGCGTGCGACAGCCTCAACCGGACATTGCCCAGTCCCAGTTGCTGTAAGGTCTCCAGGGCAAGCAGCACCAGGTGGGCATCGGCCAGGGGCGAACCGAGGCCGATAAGCTCGGTACCGCACTGCCATCTTTCGCGGGTCTTTTTACCGGTGGCTTCAAAGATAAAGGTATTCGCCACGTAGAAAAGACGGGCCGGGCCTTTTTCGGCCAGGCTGTCAATATACATGCGGGCAATGGGGATAGTGCCGTCAGGACGGAGGACTACCCTTTCGCCGCTCCAGCCATCCCAGTCAAGGAAAGAGTAAACTTTGCCCAGCATACTGGGAGTGAGCGTGCCCGCCGAGGTGAAGAGGTGCAGGTACTCAATGGTGGGCGTCCGCACTTCATGAAAACCCCAGCCGAGACAGCTGTCCCGAAAAGTCTCTTCAATATGGCGAAACCGGATCATCTCGTCCGGAGATAAGTCACGGGTCCCTTTACATCTTTGTACTCTCATAAACCACCCTTTCTAAATACTCGTAAATTGTACACCAATTCGACCCCTATCTTCAATATGAGGAGCGGCCGGTCGGCGGCGAGGCGTACTTCCGGAGAACCGTTTGACAATCCCAATACCCCATAGTAGTATGGGGTATTGGGATGAGATAAAGCCCCGGTAACTGCGCGGCAGCTATTTAATTTATATTCAAAATATAGTATATTATATGCATCCGGGAGAGCAGCGGCTTTCGCCGGAAAGAGGTATTTATGTTAAGAGTGATGCGCCTGATGCTGGTACTGGCCGCCCTGCTGGTGGCCAGCACGTTTGTGGTGGAGGCCCAGACAGAGCAAAGCCGGATTGACGTGCTCAAGGTCAAAGGCACCATCAACCCGGTGCTGGTCGACTATATCGCGCGGGGTATTGACGATGCCGCGTTCGAGGGGGCGCAGGCGGTAATCATCCAGATGGATACGCCGGGCGGCCTGGATACGGCGATGCGCGATATTATCCAGAGCATCGTCAATTCCCGAATCCCGGTCATCGTTTACGTGTCTCCGGCGGGGGCCAGGGCGGCTTCGGCGGGGGCTTACATTACCCTTTCCGCCCACGTGGCGGTGATGGCGCCGAATACAGCTATCGGCGCGGCGACACCGGTAAGCATGGGCGGCGGCGGCGAGGGCCAGATGTCCGACGAGATGAAGGCCAAAATCATCAACGACGCCATCGCTTACATCAAGGACCTGGCTAATTCGCACGGGCGCAACGCGGACTGGGCGGAAAGAGCCGTCCGGGAAGGAGTCTCGGCGACGTCCCAGGAGGCACTGGAGCTTAACATCGTCGACATGATCGCGCCTGACCTCGAGACGCTGATTGCCGAACTGGACGGCCGGGAAGTGACCCTGCTCGACGGCAGCGTGGTGACGCTGCACACCGCCGGAGCGCCGGTTAACAATGTCCTGATGAAGGTGATAGAGAGATTCCTTTACGCTATCGCCGACCCGAATATCGCTTTCCTGTTATTGAGTATCGCTTCCCTGGGGATTATGATAGAAATCTTTAACCCGGGTTTAATCTTCCCGGGGATAGTGGGCGCCATCTCGGGGATACTGGCTTTCTACGCGCTGGGACAGCTGCCGGTAAATATCGCCGGGGTGCTGCTTATCGTCCTGGCCTTCGGTTTATTTATCGGCGAGGTGCTGACGACGTCGTTCGGGCTTTTCACGGTGGGCGGAGTTGCTTCGCTGGTAATCGGTTCGCTTATCCTGTTTCAGGGGGCGGACCCGGCGGTATTCAAGGTGGACCCGTGGCTGATAGGGACGATGACCGTCCTCATCACCCTTTTCTTCGCTTTTGTGGTCACCCGGGTGATAGGGGCGCACCGCAAGCGGGCGACGACGGGGAAGGAAGAAATTATCGGCCGGAAAGCCGTAGTCAGGGAAAAGATTGACCCGGAAGGGACTGTTTTCTTCAAGGGCGAACTCTGGTCGGCCGTTTCCGATTCAGGCCCGATTGAGATCGGGGAAGAAGTGACCGTTACCGAAATCGACGGTCTGATACTGCGAGTTAATAAAATTGTATAAGGGGGATAATCATATGAGACTAACTGTTCAAGGAGGCCTGCTTTGATTGAACCGAACTCCGACTGGATGAATATTTTTCAGATAAATCCCGACTGGCTTCGTATCAGCCCCTGGACGGTTGCCATCACCATTATAATCGTGGTCGCGTTTATCGCGCTGGCTATCTATTACAGCATCCGCGCCCACCGCCGGAAAGTCGGCGCGGGCAAAGAGGAACTTATCGGGCGGACGGCCGAAGCAACTACCGTACTCGAACCGAGGGGTACGGTTTTCATTGAGGGGGAACGGTGGGCGGCAGTAACAGATGAAGAACGGATAGAGGAAGGGGAGGAGGTGATCATTACCAAAGTCGAAGGCTTGAAATTACACGTATCCAGGAAGAAATAAGGAAGGAGGTAGTCTAATGAATCCAATAGCAATCGGGGTTATCGTAGTACTGCTGCTCATGATTCTGCCGATGGCGATAAAAATCGTCACCGAGTTTGAGCGAGGAGTAATTTTCCGGCTGGGACGGCTGGTGGGGGCGAGAGGGCCCGGACTGTTCCTGATCATACCGTTTATCGACCGGATGGTGAAAGTAGACCTGCGGGTGGTGACGATGGATGTACCGTCACAGGAGGTTATCACCAAGGACAACGTGACGCTGAGAGTCAACGCGGTGGTCTATTTCCGGGTGGTTGACCCGGAGTCATCAGTGGTGAAAGTACTCGACCACATCCGGGCTACTTCGCAGATTTCACAGACAACGCTGCGAAACGTGCTCGGACAGTCGGAACTCGATACCCTGCTTTCACAGAGGGAGCAAATCAACCAGCAGCTTCAGAAGATCATCGACGAGCACACCGACCCGTGGGGGGTGAAGGTGAGCACGGTGGAAATCAAGGAAGTGGAGCTTGCCGAAGAGATGAAGCGCTCAATGGCGGCCCAGGCCGAAGCAGAGCGAGAACGGCGCGCCAAGATTATCCACGCCGAGGGCGAATTACAGGCATCGGAGAAACTGGCCCAGGCAGCCGCAATCATCGGGCGGGAGCCTTCGGCGATCCAGCTCCGGTTCCTTTCGACGCTGACCGAGATCGCCGCGGAGAAGAACAGCACCATTCTCTTCCCGCTGCCGATTGAGTTCCTGAGAGCGTTCGG
>CBDUSH010000094.1:0-6953 GCA_965369965.1 uncultured bacterium
CGGGACGGCCGGAGCGCCGGTATTATTATCACTTTCTAATCATATTCTAATTAAGGTATAATAGAGATAGAGTAAAATTGTTTTAATTCACCTGGTGCGATAAGGCCAGTAGAAAGAGTTTTTATTTCAGGTACGGCCGGCGGTGGTTGAAGTTTATCACCGAAGTGGTGTAAAATAACCCATCGTCCCGGTTCACGTACCGGTACCAAATTCAAGAAAAAGCAATGGTGAGGTGGCATGTAATGAAAATTGTGAGAATAATCTGCCTGCTGGTGATAAGTCTGCTGGCGCTGGCCCCCGTGGGGGCGGTGATGGCCCAGGAAGACCCGGAACCGGTGCTGATATCGGCAGAGGAATTCGAATACGGCCTGGAACTTACCCCGCTGCTGGAACGATATGACACTATTATCGTGGCCGGCCGGGAGAAGAATATCAGCTTCTACCTGGCTAATACCGGCACGGGGCCGGTAAACAATATCACTTTTTCGGTCGAAGGTCCCAGAGACTGGGAAGCCGAGTTTGAGCAGAAGCTGGTTGAGACCCTGGGAGTTGGAGAAACCGGACGGGTGGACATTGACCTGGCGGTGCCGGAACAGACCACGCCCGGAGATTACATGCTTATGCTGAACGTGGCCGGCGACGAGGCAGCCGCCTCGCAGGTGGACATCAGGGTGACTGTTAATTCCGGGTTTAAAGACCCCAAGATTGAATTGAGGCAGTTATACCCGACGCTGGAAGCGATTGCCGGAGAAGAGTTCGTCTTCGAGGTAGAGTTCCTGTACACGGGCGCCACCATGA
Source organism: uncultured bacterium (assembly GCA_965369965.1). Lineage (GTDB taxonomy): Bacteria > Chloroflexota > Dehalococcoidia > Dehalococcoidales > RBG-16-60-22 > JACZSH01. The sequence continues at coordinate 799 of CBDUSH010000094.1, forward strand.
CGGATGAGCCGCGTATTTTTAACCTGGTTACCGAGGTGCCCCAGGGATGGAATATCCACATGACACCACCCTACGAGAAGGAAAAGAAACTGGCCGCTATCAGCCTGAAGCCGGGGTTTACCTTTGCCGAAAAGACACGGGTGGTGGCGAGGCCTCCCTTCCTGCCTTTACCGGAGCCCGGAGAGTACCCCGTAACTCTGGAGGTAGTTGATGCGGAAACCGGTGAGCTGAGTGATACCGTTGAGTATACCGCCATCATTACCGCCCGGTATAACCTGATAATGGCGCCGGTGGGAGACCGCTATAATACCACCGTCACGGCGGGTAAAGACAGTTTCTTCGCGGCACAGGTGGCCAATCTGGGCACGGCCGATATCGATAAAGTTAATTTTTCTTCTACCAAGCCGGAAGGGTGGACGATTGAGTTCACCCCGGACACGGTGGATTCAGTGGAAGCGCTGAACGTCCAGACGGTGGACGTAAACATCAAGCCGCCGCCGGAGACGATAGCCGGGGACTATCAGATAACGCTGAGGGCATCCGGGTCACAATCGACCGCCCAGGACCTGAACATCAGGGTTACCGTGGAAAGCCCGACCATCTGGGGATGGGTTGGCGTTATCATCATCGTGCTGGTTATCGGCAGCCTGGTGGTCATCTTTATGCGGTTTAGTCGGCGGTAGGTATGAGCCAAGAATTTGCCATTGAGACCGAGGGCCTGACCAAGAGGTACGACGGGGTTACCGTTGTCGACCACCTCAACCTGCGCGTGAAAGATAACGAGGTGTTCGGGTTACTGGGTCCGAACGGCGCCGGTAAGACCACCTCCATCCTGATGCTGCTGGGGTTGACCGAGCCGTCCGAAGGCACGGCCAAAGTATGCGGCTACAACCCGACCCGGGAGCCGATTCAGGTCAAGCGCCTGATAGGTTACCTCCCGGAGAAGGTGGGTTTTTACGATAATCTTACCGCCCGGGAGAACCTGAAGTTTATCGCCGAGTTGAACGGCATGAACTACGGGGAGATTGGCCGCCGGGTGGATGAGGTGCTGGAAATGGTGGGTTTGACCGAGGCGGAGGTGATGGAGAAAGCCGGTACCGCGCGACAAAGAGAGAAAACGGTGGGCAAGTATTCCCGGGGAATGAAGCAGCGCCTGGGAATTGCCGACGTGCTTATCAAGAAACCGAAGGTGGTGGTGCTGGATGAGCCGACTTCCGGACTGGACCCGAAAGGGATAAACCAGTTGCTCGACCTGATTAGCCAGCTGCCGGAGATGGGGACCACGGTGGTCTTGTCTTCCCACCAGTTGTACCAGGTGCAGCGGGTGTGCAACAGAATCGGCATCCTGTCCAAGGGTGAGATGGTAATCCAGGGTTCCATCGACCAGTTGGGGCGGGAAGCCATGGCCGGCGGGCGTTTCAGCATTGACGTGGAGACGGTGTCGCCGGATGAAAAACTGGTCGGCGCCATCAAAGAGGTCAAGGGCGTCAGGAGCGTCCAGGTGGAGGAGAACCGGCTGCTGATAAGTACCGATACCGACCTGAGGGCGGAAATCTCCAAGGCGGTGGTACAGATGGACTTCCCGCTCATCCAGATGAAGATACAGGAATTCTCGCTGGATGATATCTATATGAAATATTTTAAGGAGAACTAGAGGCGTGACCGCAATTCTGCGCAAAGAACTGGCCGATTATTTTACCAGTATCAGATTCATCATCCTGTTTACCCTGATGTTGTTTGTGAGCGCCGGCGGACTTAGAGCGGCTTCCGAGGGTATCCGGGGGGCGAATCTGCCGGAGGGGTTTGTTTTCCTGGGGCTGTTTACCACGGCGGGCAGCCTGATTCCGTCAGTGACCAACCTGCTGGTGCTGCTTGTTCCCATAATCGGTATCGCCCTGGGGTTTGATGCCATCAACAGCGAACGCACCGGTGGTACCCTGAGCCGGATACTGTCCCAGCCGCTTTACCGGGACAGCGTTATTAACGGAAAATTCCTGGCCGGGATAGTGACACTGGTGGTGATGGTGGGCGCTTCGGTACTGCTGATTTCCGGGTACGGTTTGAGAATGATCGGCGTGCCGCCGACGGCGGAAGAAGTCATCCGGCTTTTCATGTATTTTGTGCTGACCATTATTTACGGCGCTTTCTGGATGGGCCTGGCGATGCTGTTTTCCATTCTGCTGCGGCGGATATCATCGTCGCTGCTTATTTCCCTGGGTATCTGGATTTTTTTCAGTATCTTTATCCTGCTGGTGGCGCCGGCGATAGCCAACGCTTTCATACCCACCGCGGACGCCACCCAGGCGGAACTGGTGCGTAACGGGGAACTGGCGCGGATGATTACGCGGATTTCGCCCAACGTGCTGTACCAGGAAGCGACCGCGGGACTGCTGCTGCCGATGGTGGTGGGCAGTCTGGGGATGCTGAGCATGAGTCAGGTGGCTTACATGATACCGAATCCGCTCAGTATGGGGCAGAGCATCCTGCTCATCTGGCCTCACCTGACCGGCCTGGTCAGCCTGAGTTTAATCTGCTTTGCCGCCAGCTACGTGCTTTTCATGAGGCAGGAAATCCGGGCTACCTAGCCGGGGTTGCCGGGCCTGACAGCGCGTCCGTGCCCGGAGGCAGGGAGTTTCTTGACGATGGCACCCCGGTCATACTGCGGACTGAGTTAAGTCTTTTGCCCTGAGTGGAGCCAAAAAGATGCACGCCGGACATACTGTGACCTGCGTCAGGTCTTTTGCCCCGAGCGGAGCCAAAAAGTTTCACCCCGGATATGCCGTGACCTGCGTTAAGCCTTTTCCTTTTCGGCGGCCTGTATATCGGCGACGATTTTCTGCGTGACGTGGGCGGGCACTTCCGCGTAGTGGTCGAATTCCATAGTGAAAATACCCCTGCCCTGGGTCATTGATTTCAGGTCAATGGCATAGCGCAGGACTTCGGCCAGAGGCACCTGGGCGTCAATGATATTGATATCACCGGAAGGGTTCATGCCCTGCACGTGGGCGCGTTTGGTGTTCAGGTCACCGATAATGTCGCCGGTCATGTCACCGGGGACGGTGATGGTGATGCTCATGATGGGCTCCAGTAAAATAGGCTGTCCCAGGGACAAGCCTTTTTTCATGGCCTGGGAGCCGGCAATCTTGAAGCAGATTTCCGAGGAATCTACCGGGTGGAAGCTGCCGTCGTAGAGGGTGGCGCGGACATCAACGACCGGGCAGTGCGCCAGCACGCCGTCCAGTACCGCTTCGTTGAAGCCTTTTTCCACCGCCGGGATGTAGTTCTTGGGGACGGAACCGCCGACTACTTTTTCGGCAAACTCGTTGCCGGTGCCGCGGGGGAGGGGTTCCAGGGCGAGGCGGACGTGCCCGTACTGGCCGTGGCCGCCGCTCTGTTTCTTGTGCTTGTGTTCGGCCTTGGCCGGGGCGGTGATGGTTTCTTTGTAGGGGACTTTGGGAGTTTTCAGCTCGACACTGACCCCGAATTTGCGGGCTATCTTATCGGCGGCGACGGCGAGCTGGGTGTCCCCCATGCCGGAGAGAATCGTTTCGTGGGTATCGGCATCCCGCCGGTGGATGAGGGTGGGGTCTTCTTCCACCAGCCTGGCTATCGAAGAGCCGAGCTTGTCCAGGTCTGCCTTGGTTTTGGGGTAAACGGCTTCGCTGAAAATGGGCGCCGGGAACCGGATGGGGGCTATTTTCACCGGCTTGTCCGTCTGGGAGAGGGTATCTCCGGTGGCGGTCACGGTTAATTTGGCCACCGCGCCGATGTCACCGGCGGCTATCTGGGGCACCGCTTCCTGGGCTTTGCCCCGGAGCATGAAGAGCTGGCCGATCCGCTCGTCTTCTTCCCGGGTGGCGTTCCAGACGTGCGAGTTGCTGCTGACGGTGCCGGAATAGACCCGGAAGTAAGTCAGCTTGCCGACGTACGGGTCTGCCGTGGTTTTGAAGACCAGCGCCGCCAGAGGGCCGTCCGCCGCCGGTTTTAATTCGGTCAGTTTTGAGTCATCAGCGAGGCTGATTTCGCGTTCGGCGGGTGAGGGCATGTATTCGCCGATTGCATCCAGCAGCCAGTTGATGCCGACGCCCTGAAGCGCCGAGCCGGCCAGTATGGGGACAACGCTGCCGCTGACGGTGGCCTGCTGTAAGCCGTGGCGGAGTTCTTCGAGGGTAAGCTCTTCGCCGCCGAGGTATTTCTCGATGAGGGCATCGTCGGTCTCGGCGACCGCCTCGACCAGTTTTTCCCGGAAAGAGGCGGCGGCATCCGCCAGGTCAGGCGGGATTTCGCCCTCTACCGACGGAGTGCCGGTGTGGCTTTTCATGGTTATCAGGTCAACGACACCCTGGAAGCTGCTCTGGGCGCCGATGGGGAGCTGAACGGGCAGGCATTTGCTGCCGAACCTGGACTGGATTTCGGTCACCGTTTTTGTGAAATCGGCGTTTTCCCGGTCCATCTTATTGACGAAGATAAGGCGGGGGAGGTCAGCTTCCTGGCAGTAATTCCAGGACTGCACGGCGCCGACTTCGACGCCGGAGGCGGCGCAGACGACGATGACGGCGCCTTCGGCAACGCGCATCGACGCCTTGACCTCGCCGACGAAATCGGTGTAGCCGGGAGTATCGATGATGTTCATCTTTTTGTCCTGCCACTCGCAGGGGAGCAGGGTCAGGTTGATGCTGATCTTGCGCTTTACCTCGTCGGGGTCGTAATCGGAAGCGCTTGAGCCGTCATCGACTTTACCCAGCCGGCTGATTGCCCCGGCGGCAAAAAGGATGGCTTCCGTGGTGGAGGTCTTGCCGGCGCCGGCATGGGAGAGTAAGGCGATGTTCCTGATGTTTTCCATTCCGTATTGTTTCATGCAATCACCCACTTCTACAATATATTCGGTACTATTATACGCAGAAGAAGGCGGGGACGGCAAATGGGGGGTGGGGATGGGGTGAAGTAAGGCTCTGAACCCCGGAAAACGGTTGACCCGGCTCGCTAATTCCGGCTTTAACTGCTATCATTGATCAACCAATGTCCGGTTGGGAAGGATAACCGGAAGGCGAGGTGAAACATGGCCGACATGCTGGCAAACGGGATACGAATACATTATGAAGAGCAGGGTACCGGCCCGGCTTTGGTCTGGGCACACGGGCTGGGCGGAACGCTGCGCGGCTGGGACGGAGTGACCGCTTTTTTTAAAGACCGTTACCGCGTTATCACTTACGACGCCCGGGGGCATGGTCTTTCCGAGATTCCCGACCGCCCGGAAGCCTATTCCCAGGATATTATGGTTGAGGATATGCTGGGGGTGATGGACGGTCTGGGTATCAGGGAGGCCGGCATCATCGGGCATTCCATGGGCGCTAACGTGGCGCTTAACTTTGCTTTCCGGTATCCGCAGCGGTGCCGCTGCCTTGTCCCGGTGGGCATAGGCTCCGGGTCTTCCGACGCGCGGTGGTGGGAGGAGTGGTGGGGTAAATTAGCCGACCTGGCGGAGTATGAAGGGATGGCGGCGTATCTGGCGGAAATGAAGCAGCTGCCGGCGTGGGAAAGCGCCCTGTCCGATGACAGAATCGGGTCGGCGGTTACCCGGGCGGTGCTTGATAACTCATCGAAGGGAATCGCTTACACGATACGCGGCGTTCAGGTGAAACGGCCTTCCATTTTCCAGTTAAAGCCGCAACTGGAAAAACTGCCGGTGAAAACGCTGGTGGTAGCCAGTGAATTTGACACGCCGGTGCTGGAGTGCTCGCGCCTGATGGTGCAAAGTATGCCTGACGCCGCGCTGGAGATGATACCGGCAAAGAGTCACTGGACGCACCTGGAAAATCCGGGCGCTTTTTCGCGGGCAATTGACCGGTTTATCAGCGACCCGGCGGGGTGAATTAACGAGAGGCGGGATTAGAGCAGAGTTTGAACCCCCGGCTCCATTCCCGGATTGCTTCGTCGCGGAGCTCCTCGCAATGACAATTGAGGTAAGACCCCTCCCGGATTGCTTCGTCGCGGGGCTCCTCGCAATGACAGATGGAAGGAGATTCTTCGTCACTTCGTTCCTCAGAATGACATTATCTTGAACGCCCATAATAAAACTCGCCCCTCTATCCATTTCCCTCAAAACCTGCTATATTCTTGGTACGATATGCGTTACGGAATTATTGCCGATATTC
>CBDUSH010000095.1:0-6936 GCA_965369965.1 uncultured bacterium
AACCGGGAATATCTGACCCGGCAGCTGGTTACGTATATCGGTAACAAGAGAAGTCTGCTCCGCTTTATCGGTCAGGCGATAGACGTGGTCAAGAAGCGGCTTGATAAGAGCCGGATATCTTTCCTCGACGGCTTTTCCGGGTGTGGTATCGTTCCCCGGTATGCCCGCAAAGATTCGGAACTGGTCATCTGTAATGATATCGAGGGATATGCGGAAGTAATCAGCAAATGCTACCAGAGCAACCGGAGTGAGTTACCGTTATCCGAACTGAAAGAAATATACTCATATCTGAAGAATATGCTTGCCGAGGAAAAATTATCCGACGGTTTCATTACCAGACGGTATGCTCCCAGGCAGGACAGCGACATCCAGCCCGGTGAAAGAGTTTTCTATACCCATAGAAACGCGGCGTACCTGGATACCGCCCGGAGCCTGTTAAAAGGCATTAATCAGGCTTACCTGCCTTTGTTTCTGGCGCCGCTTTTATCCGAAGCCTCGATACACGCCAATACTTCAGGAGTATTCAAGGGTTTCTACAAAAACTCAACGACAGGCATCGGACAATTCGGCGGCAATAATCGCGATGCCCTGAAGCGAATCAAGGCGGATATATCAATCCGGTTTCCGGTGTTAAGTAACTTCGAATGTAACCGCGCCGTTTACAGGGAAGATATCAATACTCTCGTGGAAAGGCTTGCAGAGGTAGACCTGGCGTATTTCGACCCGCCTTACAATCAGCATCCTTACGGGTCAAACTATTTCATGCTGAACCTGTTAGCCGAGTATGAAGAGCGGGGGCATGTAAGCAGTGTTTCCGGAATACCGTCCGATTGGAAGCGCTCAAATTATAACAAAAAGACCAGGGCTTTAAACTCTTTTACCGAGTTGATAGAGAAGACAAAAGCCAGCTATATTTTAATTTCGTTCAACTCCGAGGGTTTTATCAACAAAGACGAGATGATATCAATGTTGAAGAGACACGGAAAAGTCAGGTTTTTCGAGACGAGATATAATACCTTCAGGGGCAGCCGAAACCTGAGGAACCGGAATATTCACGTCAGCGAACATCTCTTCCTGTTAGAGAAGTAAGGGAGATATTATGGCAAAGAAAAGCGACCTTAGAAAACAAAGAGAAGGTACCGTAATACTGGCAATATAGAAATATAAAGAAATATAGGCCGTTCTGCTTCTAATAAAGAGAAAAGAGAGCGCCAATTGGTTTAGCAGCGGTAATACTCCCGGTATATTCCCCCAGCAGCTTGCAGTTGTCATTGACAAATCTGATAAATCAGTATATCCTGATTATTGTGACCTGTAAGAAAACGGCGCGAGGTAATGAAAATGGCCAAACCAAAAAGCGGTGAATCATCCTGTAATCCGGAGGGGGGCAACTGCTGCTGCGTTGCCGGCATCGTCAGTGTGGATGAGAGGGGGCAGATGGTGCTGCCCAAGGAACTGAGAGAGAAAGCCGGTATCCGCGCCGGGGATAAACTGGCCATAAGCACCGTGGAGCAGGACGGCCAGGTCTGCTGCATTTTACTGACCCGGGCGGCCGAACTCGGTGACATGGTGAAAGCCACCCTTCAGCCGGCAATGAAGGGAATACTCTAAATACAATTTCAGGAGGACATACAAATGAAAGACGAAGAAATCAGGCAGGCAGTCAGGGAACATTACGGCAGTATCGCGGTGGAGAGGACTTCCTGCTGCGGTCCGGCCAGTACGTGCGGCTGCGGCTGCGGCGGCGACGCTCCGGTGGATGCTTTGAGCAAGGCTATCGGCTATTCGAGTGATGAACTGGGGGCGGTTCCCGACGGCGCCAACCTCGGGCTTGGCTGCGGCAATCCGACGGCGCTGGCTTCTCTGAAGGAAGGGGAAACGGTGCTCGACCTCGGTTCCGGGGCTGGTTTTGACTGTTTTCTGGCGGCCAACGTGGTTGGGGAAACAGGCAGAGTCATCGGTATCGACATGACGCATGAAATGCTCCGGAAAGCCAGAGATAACGCCGTAAAAGGGAATTATGAGAACGTGGAATTCCGGCTGGGGGAGATTGAAAACATTCCGGCGGCGGACAACGCCGTGGACGTGGTCATTTCCAACTGCGTGATCAACCTTTCTCCGGACAAGCCGAAAGTTTTCGGGGAGTCGTTCCGGGTGTTAAAGCCGGGCGGCCGGTTGATGGTGTCCGACATTGTCCTGATGAAGGAACTGCCCGAGGCTCTCCGGAGCTCTATCGCCGCCTACGTCGGCTGTATTTCCGGGGCGCTGCTGAAAGAGGACTACCTGGAGGCTATCAGACAGGCCGGTTTCGAGGACGTTGAGATACTGGAAGAGACGACCTATCCGATTAAGTCCATGATAGCCGACCCGACGGCCAAAGCGACTATCGATAAACTTGGCCTGACACCGGAAGTTATCGAGGAAAATGCCCGGTCTGTTGTCAGCATCAAGGTACAGGGCATAAAACCGGAGTAGCGAGATATTTGCTGACCTTAACTTCTCAATCCCCCTTTCCTTTGCCGGAGAGGGGGATAGTTTTTAAAAAGACGGGTTTCGCCCTAAAAGTACGGCAGCAACGTCACCTTGAGCGCAGCGAAAGGTCCGGGGACGGTGGGGAGAAAATCCCCCTTAATCCCCCTTTTTCTAAGGGGGAAACGAAAGAGAATGAAATGACCCTGATATTCGGCTTTTGGCGGTGGGAAGCGCCGACAGAAAGTCCGTCGCCCTTCCGAAATATCTCAATATGAAATTTTCAGAGGCGGGTGAATTCCAGGCGGAGCACCCGCCCGGTACCGGCGGTGACTTTTACCCGCTCGTCCAGACGCCAGCCGACCACCCAGACGATGTGCCCGGGCGAGCAAACGATGGGGACACGGCCGCGCCAGGCGCCGGGAATCCGGCTGTCAATCATGAAAATACCCAGTTTTTTGGTCCGGGACATGCCCAGCGGCTGGAAACGGTCTCCGGCGCGCCGGTTACGCACCGTTAACCGGTCACCGGTCTGAGCATAGTCAAAACAGGCGGTGAAGCCGCTATCCGAATCGTTCACCTCTTCCCGGCCGACGAAAGCGGCCACGACCTGCCAGCCCGGAAGCCGCGTTTCTCCGGGCACCTTAAGGGTAAACTCGCCGCTGAAAGGGGGGAAGGGAGACAGGGCGGCGGGGGACGCGCTGAGCAGGTACCGGTCATATTCCAGGGTGAACTGCAGACCCGCCGGGAGGCTGATTTTCCTGCCCGCCGGCTTGCGCAGCGAGGCTAACAGCCCTTCAATGTGGCGGGCCTCGATATCCTTGAGGCTGCCCAGCAGCTTATCAATCGATATCCGGAGCAGCTGCCGCTGGAGAGCCACCGGCAGGCGGAGGAATTTTTTCCGGTCCAGGGTGACCGCTTTTTCTTCTTCCCGGGCAATATTCCGCCATTTCCGGTCGGCTTCCTTTTCCAGAAAGGCAACGTCATCCGCCGCGATGCGGGCCGCCCGCAGCAGGGCTTCCTTTACCTGCGGGTTATAGCCCCGGAGCAGCGGCACCAGTTCCTGACGGATACGGTTTCGCAGCGGCGTGAGCGACAGGTTGGAAACGTCTATCCGGGGGGTGAGCCGGTATTGGCTACAATATTCTTCCGTCCCGGCGCGACTTATCATCAGCAGCGGCCGGATGACGGTCAGGTTTTTACTCCCGCCCGGACACCGGCCGGACGGCTGTAATCCGCGCAGTCCACGGGTGCCGGCGCCCCGCACCAGGTGCATAAGTATCGTTTCGATATGGTCGTCAACGGTGTGCCCGACGGCAACCCGGTCGGCGCCGATGGAGGCGGCTACGTCGGCCAGGAAAGCGTACCTTACTTCCCGTGCCGCTTCTTCCGGAGAAAGGCGGTGCGCGGACTGGTAGCTTTTAACGTCCCGCGCCTCGATGGTGGCCGGTACCTCAAGCTGACAGGCCAGGTCAGCCACGTAACGGGCATCCGCCGCAGAGGCTTCTCCCCTCAGCCGGTGGTCGAGATGGGCCACGTGCAGTTTCAGCCCCAGCGTCTCCCGTAATTCCACCAGGACGTGCAGCAGGCAGACCGAGTCCGCCCCGCCGGAGACCGCCACCACCAGTGGCTGCCGCCCGGAGACCAGATGCTGTTCCCGGATGCCGCCGAGCACCCGCCCGGTTAACCGGGAAAACGCCGCCGGATTGTTTTTATCCACCGCTCGCCGCTCGATTCTCCGGTTTTCGTTTTTCGGGGAAGGCGTATCAGTCGGTATATCCCGCATAAATATTTCTCAGCCGCCCTGCAGGATGAGCCGTGTACGGTGCAGGGATTCCGGCGGGCGGGTAAAACCCAGGGCGGCGGCTACCTGCTCCGGTCGGCCGGCGCCGTTACTGCCGCAGCGCAGCCTCATCCCGATGGCGGCGCGGCCGTCACCGGCGGCAATAAGCCAGAGGTCATCCACCAGTGCCCGCAGGTCATAATTCCGCGGCCCGGTATCCCGCTGGTGCTGCCAGGGCAATTTCTCCAGCGAGAGCAGGGAAGCCAACGCCGACTCAATTTCCGCCGGGGATTTATCCGTCTCCAGTTCCACCCGGTACTCGGCAAAGCGGATCTGTGACTGCAGGGACGGCAACAACGGCGCCAGTTTGTAGACCTGCCGTATTTCAATCCCGGGCGGCAATTGCTGCTCCACCGCCGAGGTAAAATAATGCGGGGAAACCGCCCGGGTCACCATGATATCCAGCAGTTCCGCCTCGCTGGTAACGCCCACCGCCAGGGGGGCGGCCAGTGACATCCGGGGGTGGGGTTTGAACCCCTCGGAATAGGCCATCGGTATCCCGGCGCGGTTAAACGCCCGGTGCCACAGACGCATGTTATCCAGGTGAGAGAGATATTTTAATTCCGGCCCCCGGCTGAATCTGACGCGCAGACGCTGCATGGTTTCCCTTCCCTGTTTCCGGTTTAGTCCGTACCTTCGGTTTTTTTCTCTGCCGGCGGCGGGGGTCGTTTTTCCCGGGTCAGCAGGATTTTCTCTATTTTCAATCCCTTCATCTCGGTTATCACCAGTTTCAGGCCTTTATATTTCAACTGTTCGCTCGTCCTGGGGATATGGCCGAGCAGGTGAAGGACAAAGCCGGCCACCGTTTCATAATCGCCTTCCGGAAGCTCCAGTTCCATCTCCTCATTGACCTCTTCGATGCGCATGCTGCCGTCAATCTGGAAGGTGTACTCGTTGATTACCTCGTACTCTTTTTCAATCTGAGAAAGTTCATCACCCACCGGGCCGACAATTTCCTCGACGAGCCGGGTGAGGCTGACGATACCGGCCGTACCGCCGAACTCATCAACCACCACGCACATGCGGAAGTACTTATCCCGCATCTCACCGAAAAGTTCGTTAATGCGCTTGGTCTCCGGGGCAAAATAGGCGGGTCGGACCATCTCATCAATCAGACTGCGGGCAGTGACGGCGCCTTTCGCCTGGGCCATCAGCACGTCTTTCACCGAAAGAATCCCCACCACATTATCCATATTTTCCTGATAGACCGGAAACCGGGAGAGCGGGAATTCGGCGTAAAGGGTCAGAAAATCTGACAGCCGGGAACCCTGTTCGATGCTGACGACATCGAGCCGGGGTATCATCACCTCACGGACGGGACGGTCACCGAACTCGAAGACGTTGTGCAGCATCTCGGCTTCGGCTTCCTCCACGGTGCCTTCTTTGTGCCCGACGGATATCATGGTACGGATTTCTTCCTCACTGGCCAGCGACCTGGGCACCGGCTCCCCGCCGATCAGCCGGGCGACCCCGGAGGCGATCCAGCTGAGCACGATGACGAAGGGAGTGAACAGCCAGGCGATCAGCTCGACAGGGCGGGCGAATATGAGCGATAGTCTTTCCGCGTGCCGGGTGGCCAGGGTTTTCGGAGTCGTCTCGGCGAAGACGAGCAGAATCACCGTCACGCCGATGGCGGCAAAAATGACGCCCCGGTCTCCCCAGAGTTCAATGGCGACGGCCGTACCCAGGGCGGCGGCGGCCACGTTAACGAAGTTATTGCCCAGCAGGATGGTGGAGAGCAGTTTTTCCGGCTGCTCAATCATGCGGGCGACTCTTTTGGCGCCCCGGACGTTGTTTTCCACCAGGTGCCGCATTCTTATCCTCTGCAGGGAAATAAAGGCGGTCTCCGCGCTGGAGAAAAACGCCGACAGTAAAAGACAGAGGGTGAAAAGCACCAGGTACAGTTCAATGGTGGACAATCAGAATTACCCCGCTCACGTCAAAACACTTCCTTACCATAATGATAACATCGGCCCGAGGAGGTGTCAAAAGGAGTTTTTGCATAGACACTCCGTATTTTATTCGGGGTGTCTAGGAGACTTACCCACTTAAAAACACTTGATAATACAGGGTGTTTAAGAGGGGCTTCGCCCCTCTTCCTAATAAAACTCCCCTTCCCCTTTGAAGGGGAAGGGGATACAGGGGATGGGGTAGATAATATTTCAAAGGTTGGATTTTGCTTCGGTTCCCCTAGCACTTGGTGTAGCCGCAGGCCGGACAGAGGAAGCAGCCTTCCTGGTAGACGAGCAGATTACTGCATTCCGGGCATTGCCCGGCCAGGTTCTTGGCCAGCCCGTAGTCTTCCGCCCTGGGTTTGCCGTCATAGCCGGTGGAATGCCTGTCCAGCACGCTGGCGATGGCGTCGGCGCAGGAGAGAATGGATTTGCCGTCTTCCCAGGCGATTGACGGGCAGCGGATGCCGCGCAACTGTTTCACCAGTATGGCCACATCCACCCCGGCCCTTAACGCCAGGGAGATGAGGCGACAGGTGGACTCAAGCTGCGCCGAGGCGCAGCCCCCGGATTTACCCAGGTTGGAGAAGACCTCAAAGATACCCTGCTCATCAGAGTTTATGGTGACGTAGAGAGAGCCGCAGCCGGTGGTCACCCTTTCCGTGATGCCGG
>CBDUSH010000096.1:0-6930 GCA_965369965.1 uncultured bacterium
CAGCGTGAATAACCTGAGCCAGTATTGGGCTTGCCCCGGCAGCCGGGTTACTAAAGCCTCCACACGTACGTGTCCCCCTTCACGCCAGCGGTAGGACAGGCCAAGCGCCACCACCGCTACCAGCATATAGGCGGTAAGTTCATCGGCAATCATCGGGGCGTTATTGAACACGTACCTCAAGATTATCTCATACATGGTCAGAAACAATATGACGACGATAAGAACCGCGCCCACGTTTCCGCCGATGACGACGATTCGGTCAATAATATTATCCAGGAAACTCAGTAGTTTTCTCACCGGTATCTGTCACCTCGCATTTCTGCGTTTGTCCTTGCGAATGCCGAATTTTTGTTGCCGGGAGGCACACCGGGTTATCCCTTCGGTACACCCCCCGGCAACGGTTCTCAAACGCTGTTTTTTATTTTATGTACTTGGCCGAGATATCGAGAATTGCTTGTCCGTCCGGACCGGCCAGTTCCAGCCATGCATCAATCGCCGGTTTGGTCATTTCTCTGGCTTTATCTACCTCTGCTTTGTCCGGATGCACAATTTGCAGGGGAGTGGTAGCTACCCAGACCCTGAAGGCCAGTTCTTCGGGGACAACCGCATAGAATACCATTTCCGACGCCATTTGACCGGCATCTAACAGTATCAGCTTCAGGTCGTCAGGCAGATCATTGAATGCCTGGGGATTCGCGTAGATACCTGCCCCTAAATTCGGCTGGACGTTCCAGACGGTGATATCGGTGGCTACGTCCTGAAGACCCTGTTCCAGGCCGAAGTCCAGGGTGGTGATGACGGCGTCAACCAGACCGCGGAAGAGCGCATCGGCTATTTCCGAGCCGGGGATGGATACCGGCGCGGCTCCCAGTAAGTTCAAAGTATTAACCGCGGTGGCGCCTCTGACTCTTGTCTTCAGCCCTTTGAAGTCGTCAACTGTCATTAGCTGCTTCTCTGCATAGATATATTTCATGGTGCCGGCAGGGATGTTGCCAAGATAGACCAGGCCGGCCTGTTCCAGCCACTGCTTCTGTATAAGGGCGTGCAATTCAGGGTCTTTCGAGGCGGCTTGCACTTCCTGCAGGTTATTGAAGCGGAAGGGCAGAGACTCCCAGTCCAGAACTGGCCAGGTGCCGCTTATATCGGAGGCGGGAAAATCTGACAGCTGGACATCATTTGAGGCTACCAAATCGTGTACCTGGTCATCCGGCACCATCATTTCCCGAACCGTGATCTTGAAGCGGCCATCGCTTTTCTCGGCTACGTATCTCTCCAGAAAACCGCCGGGAGAAAAGGCGTAAGAGTCGGCGGTATGATAGGGACCGCCCATAAATTTTAGTATCCATTCCACTTTCTCAGTTGAGACCGCCGGTACCTGAGCCGGTGCTGGCGCAGGAGCGGGTGCCGGGGCGGGTGCTGGCGCGGGTGCCGGGGCGGGTGCCGGAGCTGGCGCGGGAGCGGCACAGGCGGCAACGAGACTTCCCACCAGTAGTACTGCCAAAAAAACATACAATAACTTGAGTTTCATCTTATCCTCCTTAAATCCGATTGTGCCTCTTTTTTTCATCTCGTTATTCAGAGTTCCTCGAACTATCACCTCCTTTCTCGTCGTGTCAGCGGGGCGAACTATTGTTTATGGTTAAATCTTCCGGATTTTGATATCAACTGTGTCCACGATGTCGCCACCATTGCCCTCATCTTCTCTGTTTCCGGCGGCGTCGCCCTGGGAAGGATTGGACTTTATGTGTTCAAGAAGTACCGCTACTGTCTGAGCCAGGTGCTCCTGCATAAGTCTTTCCGCCAGCGCCGGATTCCTTTGTTCACAGGCGATTAGAATATTAAAATGTTCAAGGCGTGCTTCGTTCACCCGGCTGATAGAATACCGGTTGATAACCGGGAAATAGGTGCTGAGATGGCTCCTGAGAAGCCCGATGAGATGACAAAGGTATTTGTCGCCGGAGGCGGCATAGAGGCTCATGTGGAATTCGTCATGCAAGCGTTGCAGAGAAACGATTGCGTTTGATTTGACGGTATCGTCGTTACTGCCGGTCAGAACATTTATTTCCCTGTCCTTGGTCTCGAGAACCCGGCGTAAATGAGCCAGTTCTTCCTGACTGGTGCGCTCAGCCGCTGACCGTGTGGCCAGGCCTTCCAGTAACTTCCGCAGCGCGTATATCTGTTTGATTTCATCAGCCGTCAGATATGAAACGTAGGCCGTCCGGTAAGGACGGATGGTGACCAGCCCCAGGGCTTCAAGAGTCTTCATGGCCTCTCGGACGGGAGTAACGCTGACGTTTATTTCCCTGGCCAGGTCGGAGTAGACCAGTTTTTGACCGGGGGTAAGCCGCCCCTGAGTAATGCCCTGGCGCACTTTCTCCACCACCACCTGCCGCATGGTGCGGTGTTCGGAGACGTCCATAGGAGGGGGTACTTGAAGAGACATACGGACTTAAACCTCCCGGTATGGAATAATATATGATATATTATATCATATTGAATAATGTGCTGATTATATAGTGGCCCGGGCGTCTTGTCAAGTTATTTTATTGATATACCCCCGCCTTCGAATTCAGTATGGTACAATTCAGCCGGAATAACTTTTTTATTTATACCTTGCCTGCTTACGGGGAGTTAACTTTTTGTGGCTAATGATGGATAATAAACCCGCCGGGATAAAGAGAGGAGATGTTAAATGTTGATTCGGCGTATTGCCTCTTTGAAGACGATTCAGGAATTCAAAGCCTATCTGGATGAAACAGGCGTCTCTTTACCCTTTGACGAGACGATTCAAGCCGGTGCCGACGCGCCGCTGGCCCAGCCTTACCGGTTCGGGGATAAAGTCATCGGCAATCGCTTTGCCGTGCTGCCTCTTGAAGGGTGGGACGGCACACATGACGGACTCCCCACCGAGTTGACCCGGCGGCGCTGGGAGCACTTCGGGCTCAGCGGGGCCAAGATGATCTGGGGAGGAGAAGCCGCCGCCGTCCGGCCGGATGGCCGGGGCAATCCAAACCAGTTGATGATTATCAAGGAGACGGCCGGGGAAATTGCCCGGCTGCGTGAGATACTGGTGGCGACCCATGTTAAACACTTCGGCGCCAGCCATGATTTGTTCATCGGGTTGCAGCTGACTCATTCCGGCCGTTTCACGCGTCCCAGCCGGGAGAAGGGGCTGGAGCCGAAAATTTTATATCATCATCCCACGCTGGACGGGAAATTCGGACTCTCCCCGGAGACACCGCTGATGACCGATGAAGAGATAAGGGCGGTGGTCGATGATTTTATCCGGGCCGCGGTGCTGGCACAAACGGCTGGTTTTGACTTTGTCGACGTCAAGCACTGCCACGGTTACCTGGGTCACGAGTTTCTCAGCGCGGTGGACAGACCCGGCAAGTACGGGGGCAGTCTGGAAAACCGGACCCGGTTTCTGCGTGAAATTGTGGATGGAATTCGCAATGAAGCGCCCGGACTTCATATCGGAGTCCGCTTAAGCGTATTTGACTTCATGCCTTTTCAGCCTGGTGAAGACGGGCGTGGTGAGCCGGTGTCTGCGGAGACCGGGGCTTCCCGTTATGCCTTCGGCAGTGACGAATCCGGGCTGGTTGTTGACTTGACCGAACCATTGGCGCTGCTCGATTTGCTGGCGGAGATGGGAATCAAACTTATCTGCTTTTCGGCGGGTAATCCTTATCATAACCCGCACATACAGAGACCGGCTCTGTTCCCCCCGTCAGACGGCTACCTGCCTCCCGAGGACCCTCTGGTCGGCGTGGCGCGTTTGATTGACGTCTGTGCCCGGTTGAAACAGGCGCGGCCATCCCTTGTTTTTGTCGGCAGCGGTTACTCGTATCTCCAGGAGTGGCTGCCGAATGTGGCCCGGAATGTGGTTCGTACCGGCCAGGCGGACTTCGTCGGTTTGGGGCGGATGCTCCTCAGTTATCCTGAATTTGCGGCCGATATACTGGCCGGACGGCCTTTGCAGCGGCGTAAAATTTGCCGGACTTTCTGTGACTGCATCACCGCCCCCCGGCAGGGGATGGTTTCCGGCTGTTATCCGCTGGACTATTTCTATAAAAAGCGGCCGGAGTTTAAAGAACTGCAAAAAATAAAAACCAAAAATAATACCGCTTGAGCGTTAAAAATAACGGACGACGCATAATGAATAATGACGCCGGACCCGGTAATTTCAGGCGGGCGGGTAAAAACCGGCGGTTTAATAAATCGGGAGGGTAGCTAATGCCGAAAGTGGCGCTGGTGACCGGAGGCAGCCGGGGTATCGGACTCGGTATTTCCAGGTGCCTGGCGGGCGAAGGGTATAATCTGGCTATCTGCGGCCGGCGGCCGGAAACGCAGGTTGGCGATGCCCTCTCTGAGCTGCGTAAAACCGGTGTCGAGGTATTATACATCCGGGCGGATGTTGCCCAAAGGGACGACCGGTCACGGCTGCTTGGCGAAATCGAAGAGCGTTTCGGTTGCTTGAACGTGCTGGTGAACAACGCCGGTGTCGCTCCGGAAAAACGCGTTGACATGCTGGAGACTTCCGAAGAAAGTTTCGACCGCGTCATGGACGTAAATCTGAAAGGGCCCTATTTCCTGACCCAGGCCGCCGCCCGGTGGATGATAAAGCAGAAGCAGGCCGACTCAAATTACGAGGGGCGCATTATCAATATCTCGTCCGTTTCAGCCACGGTTGCCTCGCCCGGTCGCAGCGAGTACTGTGTTTCAAAGGCCGGACTCAGTATGACCACGAAATTATGGGCGGCGCTTCTGGGAGAATCCGGTATCCCGGTCTACGAGGTGCGCCCCGGTATCGTGATGACGGATATGACGGCCGGCGTCAGCGAGCGTTATCAGAAGTTGATTGACGGCGGATTGACCATCCAGCGGCGCTGGGGTTTACCGGAAGACGTGGGCAGGGCGGTGGCCATGCTGGTGCGCGGCGACCTAACCTACTCCACGGGCCAGGTGATAATGGTTGACGGCGGGCTGACGGTACACCGGCTGTGACCCGGCCGGATAGAATTACCTCAACTTATGGAAAATAATAAAGTATGCGTGAAGATACCGTAAATGGCTCCATCCCCCTGACCTGGGTGCATACCCTCGTCGTCGGCAGCGGCGCCGCCGGCCTGAATGCCGCCGTGCAGTTGCGCGCCAATGGTATCGAAGATGTTCTTGTCGTCACCGAAGGTGTGGAAAAAGGCACTTCGATAAACACCGGCAGTGACAAACAGACGTATAATAAGCTGGCACTGTGCGGCGCTGGGGCTGATTCTCCGGTCGCCATGGCGGAGACATATTACGCCGGGGGCGGTATGCACGGAGATATCGCGCTGGTCGAAGCCGGCCAGTCGGTGCGCGCTTTCATGCAGCTGGTGAACCTGGGGGTGCCCTTTCCCCGTGACGAATACGGACAGTTCTTTGGCTACAAGACGGACCACGACCCGAGCGCCCGGGCGACCTCGGTCGGTCCCTACACCTCCCGTGAAATGTGCCGCGCCCTCCTCAGGCGGGCTGGAGAACTGGGTATAAAGATACGTGAAGGGGAAAATATTATTCAGCTATTGACCGGTGAGCAGGACGCCCACCGGCGTACCGTCGGCGCCATCGTTATCCGGCGGGACGGCAGCCTGGCCGCCTACGGAGTGGAAAACATAGTCTTTGCCGTCGGCGGGCCGGGTGGTCTCTATAAAACCAGCGTCTACCCGGAGGTGCATACCGGAGCCATTGGTCTGGCGCTGATGGCGGGGGCAAAGGCACAGAACCTGCCTGAATCACAGTACGGCCTGGCGTCGATCAAGTTCCGCTGGAATGTATCCGGCACCTACATGCAGTCAATGCCGAGAATGATAAGTACCGCTGCCGACGGATTGAGCGAAGAGCGCCGGTTTTTGGACGACTACTTCTCCTCGCCCGGGGAGATGTGCTCTCTTATTTTCCTGAAAGGGTATCAGTGGCCGTTTGATGCCGGTAAAGTGAATGGCGGTTCTTCGTTGATTGATATTCTGGTCTACATCGAAACCGCCATCAAAAACCGGCGCGTTTTTCTTGATTATCGGCATAACCCGGACGGTTTTTCCTTCGGCGATTTAAGTAAAGAGGCTTATGACTACCTTCATAAGTCGAGCGCGCTGCTTGATACGCCCATCAGCCGTCTGCGCCAGATGAACCCTGAGGCGATTAAGCTGTTTCAGAGCCACGGCATTGACATCAGCAGAGAGCCGCTGGAAATTGCCGTCTGCGCCCAGCACAATAACGGCGGACTGGCGGGCAATATCTGGTGGGAATCAACCAATGTGAAGCATCTTTTCCCGGTCGGCGAGGTCAACGGTTCGCACGGCGTTTACCGCCCCGGCGGCTCGGCGCTTAACTCCGGGCAGGTGGCCGGATTCCGCGCCGCCGAATATATCGCCCATCGATACAGCGGCTGGTCTTTGTTAGAATCCAACGTTAAGGACGCCGTTAAAGCCGCCCTTGATTATACCGGAGGCTGGATTGAAAAATGTGCCGCCGCCGGGCGTTCCTGGCAGGAGGAGCGGCAGGAGTTCCGGGAGCGGATGACGCTGGCGGGCGCCAATATTCGCTCTTCGGCGGTAATTTCAAGGGCGGTCGACGAGGCATGGGCCCAATGGCGCCGCCTGGAAGCATCCGGGTGTACCTTCGGTTCTCCCCGGGAAAAAACCGAGGCGCTGCGCAATCGCCATTTGTGCCTTGCCCATGCGGTATACCTGGCGTCCATCCAATTCGAAATAGAGAGCGGTGTCGGCAGCCGGGGTTCTTCGCTGGTACTGGACAATAAAGGAGCCCCGATACATGCCGGGCTGGGCGGAGAATGGTCAAAAGTTGCCGAGAACACCGGATTTCGGGATCGGGTGCTGGAGACGTTACCGCTTCCGGATGGAGAGGTCCGGCATGAATGGGTGCCCAGGC
>CBDUSH010000097.1:0-6921 GCA_965369965.1 uncultured bacterium
CACAACGTCAGCGCCATCATGGCTTCGATAACGACTACCGCCCGGGGCAGGATGCAGACATCGTGCCTGCCCCTGACGGCCAAATCGGCCTCTTTCATTGTCTTTATGTTAACTGTTCGCTGGTTTCGGGCGATTGAAGCGATTGGTTTAACCGCCACGCGCAAAATTACCGGCATGCCGTTACTGATACCGCCCAGTATGCCGCCGGCGTTATTGGTCAGTGTTTTTATTTGGCCGTCCGTGACGGTAAAGGGGTCGTTATTTTCCGAACCTCTTTTAGCCGCCGCCGAGAACCCGGCGCCGAATTCGACGCCCTTAACCGCCGGTACCGCCAGCATGGCTTTAGCCAGCGCCCCATCCAGGGAATCGAAAACCGGCTCACCCAGGCCGACGGGGACGTTGAGGGCGATACCTTCGATAACCCCGCCCAGGCTGTCACCCTCCGCCCTGGCCTGCTCAATCAGGCTCTCCATTTCCGACGACGACGCCGGGTCGGCACAGCCGAGGGCGCTGCCGGCGACTTTTTCCTTCAGCTTATCAAAGTCAACGGGGGCGGCTTTTATGCCGCCGATTTCCACGGTATGGGCAAGTATCTCAATATCCTTCAGGCGAAGCAGTTTCCGGGCAAGCGCCCCGGCCATTACCCAGCCCGCGGTTATTCTTCCGGAAAACCGGCCGCTGCCCCGGAAATCATTGAAACCGCCGGACTTGACGTAAGCGGTATAGTCAGCATGTCCCGGCCGGAGCAGGTACCTTGCCTTCTCGTATTCGCTGGAGTCGACGTCTTTATTCCGTACCAGGAGACAGACCGGAGCGCCGGTGGTAACCCCGTTGAAGACGCCGGATAAAATCTCGACCCTGTCTTCTTCAACGCGCCGGGTGGCCGCAGCGCCACCCCCCGGTTTTCGCCGGTCCACGTCTTTCTGAATATCTTCTTCGGTGACCGGCAGACCGGCCGGACAGCCGTCAACGACGACGCCGACGCAGCTGCCGTGACTTTCGCCAAAGCTGGTTACCTTAAAAAGTTCGCCGAAACTATTTGCCATCAGTCTCCAGTTTACCTCCGATGCTCTCCGGTTATTTTAAATATCCGCCGAAACTATTCGCCGTCAGTCTTTAGTTTACCTCCGGCGCTTTCCAGTATATCCCAGAATTGCGGAAAAGTCTTGTTGACGCATTCGGCGCCCTCAATGACGGTGCCGCCGACCACCGTACCCAGCACGCTGAAAGCCATGGCGATGCGGTGGTCGTTCATACTGTCGATAACGGCGCCGTGCGGCGGCGAGCCGGTAGCGCTGCCAATGATGGTCATCTTAGCATTCTCCCCGATAACGCTGCCGACGATGGTCAGTTTATCGGTCTCTTCGATAACCCTGACCCCCATCCTTTCCAGTCCGTCTTTAACGGCGGTCACCCGGTTCGACTCTTTCAGGCGCGCCCGGGCGATGCCGGTGAACTCACTGGTTCCCTGAGCAACCGCCGCCAGAACCGCCAGCGTGGGCAGGAGGTCAATGCAGTCGGTCAGGTCGGCGCGCAGCGCCTTCAATTCCGCCCCGGTAACGGTGACGGAATGACGATTTATCTCAACCGCCGCCCCCATGTCCCGCAGCCAGGTCAGCATCATCTTGTCTCCCTGGGCGCTGTCCGGGTCCAGGTTGGTAATCTCTATCCGTCCGGCAACCGCCCCCAGCGCCAGAAAGTAAGAAACCGACGACCAGTCGCCCTCAACCTGGTATACGGCCGGCTGGTAAGTTTGCCGGTTTACCTGAAACTCGTCGAGTGAACCGGACACGCCGACCGTTATGCCGAATTTTTGCAGGCAGTCCAGGGTCATCCGGATATAGGGCCCTGATTCCAGCGGTGTGGTCAGCCGGATGGTCATTCCGTTTTCCGCCCGGGGCGCCACCAGTAACAGGGCGGAGATAAACTGGGAGCTGACGTCACCCGGGATTTCGACCAGCCCGCCCCTGAGTGTCCCGCCGCCAACCGTTACCGGCGGCAACCCGCCGGAGGCGGCACAGTCCACCCCCAAATCTTTCAGCGCCCGCACCAGTACCCCGACCGGCCTTTTTGCCAGGGAAGAGCCGGCGACGAGCCGGCACCGGCCGGGCACGACGGAACACATCGCCGTCAAAAACCGCAGGGTGGCCGCCGAATCACCGCAGAACAGGTCAGTCTCCGGCGCCCGGAAACCCCCTCCGGAGACGCGCCACGACTCTTTTTCCCGGCGGGTGGCGATACCGATTTCGCGCAGCACGCCCGCCGCGGCCACGGTGTCTTCCGCGGTCAGGGGATGCCTGATTTCGCTCTCACCCCCGGCCAGGGCGGCGCACATCAAAGCCCGTATGGTATAGCTTTTAGAAGGAGGCGCGCTTATCCGGCCGGCTATCCGGCTTTTTTCAATGACAATCTTCATGTTTTTCTATCCGGCTGATAATCTCGGTCACCACCCGTCCGATACTCCGGCCGGACGTGTTGACGGTGATATCGGCGGCTTCCCGGTAAAGCGGTTCGCGAATCTCCAGGAGTCTGGTAACCTCCGGAGCGATATCAGCCACGTCCAGCAGGGGCCTGGAACCGGCCCGCCGTGACGCCCGTTTAATAATTATCTCCGGCGGGGCCGTCAGGCAGACTATCCGGCTTTCCCGCCTCAGCCGGTCGATATTCACCTGGTTAAGGACAACCCCGCCGCCGCAGGCGATAACGGCGTTCTTTTTCCGGGAAGCCTGCCCGGTAATCTCTATTTCCAGTTCCCGGAAAGCCGGTTCGCCGTCTTCCCTGAAGATGGCGGGAATTGTTTTACCCGCTTTCCGCGCAATTAAAGCGTCGACCTCAACGAACTCCTTGCCCAGCCGTCCGGCGAGGGCTTTACCTACCGCCGTTTTGCCCACCCCCATGAAACCAATCAGGGCGATGCTAGTCTTCATTTTCCAGAGCCTCACGGGCGGCTTTTCTCATCAAATCGACCGGCGGCGCCTGCCCCGTCCAGAGGGTAAAGGCCAGCGCCCCCTGCCAGACCAGCATTTCGAGTCCGCCTATGGTCAGCGCCCCGGCCGCCCCGGCGTCAGCCAGCAGCCGGGTTTTGAGCGGGTTGTAGACGATATCGAAGACGGCCAGGTCAGACCTGAGTTGCCCGGCGGGTACCGGAGTCCGGTCGACATCGGGAATCATGCCTACCCTGGTCGTGTTGACCAGGACGTCGGCCTTCTCCAGGGCCAGTGACAGATTTGCCTCGTCCAGAGCCAGGGCTTTAACACCGGTTCCGGTGGCCGTGGATATCTGACCGGCCAGGTCTTCCGCCCGCTCCCGCCGGCGGTTGAGAATGGTCAGGTCAGCCCCGTTTTCGGCCAGAAGGAAGGAAATCCCCCGGGAGGCGCCGCCCGCCCCCAGGACGACGATATTCGTCCCCTCAGGTTCGATGTTATTTTCCCTTAACGCTTTTAAAAAACCGGCGGCGTCAGTATTGTAACCGGTCAGTATTCCGTTATCATTGACGATGGTGTTCACGGCACCCATCCGCTCCGCGGCGGGGTCAAGCCCGTCCAGGTACGGAATGACGGCCGTCTTGTGCGGAATGGTGACATTCAACCCGCGGATATTCAAGGCCCTGACGCCTTCAATCGCCATGCCTACAGCTTCCTGCCCGACCCGGAAAGGCAGATATGCCCAGTCCATGCCGAGCTGCCGGAAGGCGGCGTTATGCATCACCGGCGACATGGTGTGCTCAATGGGGTCACCGATGATACCGCAGATTTGGGTGGCGCCGGTTATCGATTGACCTTCCATCATGCCTCCATACCGTAAGTCATCCGGAAATCCCGTACCGTCAGCTGACCCGGGGCGGATTCTTTTCCCGCCCCCATTGACGCGTAGACGAAGTCACCGCCGAAAAGCGGCGAGAGCAGCCGGCTGGTATAACCGAGCGGCCCCATGGCGAAAGAAACGATGCGGGCCTGGGGAAAATCCGCCGCCAGCTGCAGCACGGGCGGGTTGTCCGCGTAGCTCCGGGCGGTGGTCACCACCTTGCAGATATCCGCGCCGGCGGCCAGTTGTTTCCGGACCACTTCCCGCAGTTTTTCCGGAGAAGGCGTCCCGGCGGTATCATGAAACGAGATAAGGCAGGCGGCTCTTTCTTTCACCTGCCGGACGACTTCGGCCAGGTTTACCGTGGCCAGTTCGATGTCAATAACGGCCGCCCCCAGTTCGGCGGCGCGGAGCAGTTCGGTGATTCGTTCCGGTTCACTGCCCGGCCAGGCGCCGCCTTCGGCCTTGAGGCGGTTACAGCCGATCCAGGGTCTGCCAAGACTCGCCGCCACCTCCCGCCAGGCGGCGCCGATAAGGTCGATACGCACCTCAAAAAGGTCGACCAGCGGCTCAATCCGTTTAATCGCCGCCCGGTCTTCGCTGACGATGGCGGCGCAAATATCAGGTTTTTTCATTTTCCAGTACCTGCTTTACCAGAGCGGGGGAAATTTTGTCCGTAATCACGGCACGGCCAATCGATTCGAGGAGCACGAATCTTATTTTGCCCCGAACCACTTTTTTATCGTGTTTCATCGCCTTCATCACTTTTTCGATACTGATAGCGGGCATTTTAACCGGCAAGCCGGCTTTTTCGATAATCCCGGTCAACCGGTCCAGTCCGTCTTTATCCAGCATGCCCTTTTCACGGGATATCCGGGCGGCGGCGACCATGCCGATAGCCACCCCCTGCCCGTGCGGCATATCAAACCCGGAAACCGACTCAACGGCGTGTCCCACGGTATGCCCGAAGTTTAATATATTTCTCAGTCCCGAATCCTGCTCGTCTTCCATGACCACCCCGGCTTTGATTTCGGCCGTCCGGAAAACCACCTCTTCCAGGACTGCGGCCTCGCCGGCGATAATCCGCCCCAGGTTTTCTTCCAGGAACGAGAAGAATTCACGACTGATGATGGCGGCGCTTTTAATGACTTCGGCCAGGCCGTTGGTCAGTTCCGCCGCGGGCAGGGTTTTCAGGGTATCCGTATCGGCAATGACCAGTGACGGCTGATAAAAAACGCCTATCCGGTTCTTTATGCGGCCATGGTCAACGGCCACTTTACCGCCGATACCGCTGTCAACCTGGGCCAGCAGGGTGGTGGGCATCTGAATGAAGGGCACGCCACGAAGGTAGGTGGCGGCGACGAACCCGGCCAGGTCACCGATAACGCCGCCGCCCAGGGCGAGTACCGGCGTCGTCCTCTCGGCAAAGACGTCGCTCATTTCCTGGTAGAGCCGCCCGGCGGTGTCCAGCGTTTTCTGGGCTTCCCCCTCGGGAACCAGTAAAGTGCTGACGCTGAAACCGTCTCCGGCAAGCGTCCGGCAAAGGGCTTCACCGTACCGCCGCTGCAGACCGGGGTGGGTAATAACGACCAGTTTACCGGCAAAGCCGTTTTCCAGCAACAGGCGGCCGGTCCGGCCGAGCAGACCCGGGCCGACGCAGATTTCATAATTACTGCTGCCGAGGGCGACCTTTATTTTTCTCATTTACCACTCATCCTTATATCGCTGAAATATTGCTAACCGGCAAGCACCTGATGAATCTTCCGGCAGGCGTCAATAACTTCTTTCAGTTCGTCGGGGGTAATCGTCTGCTGAGCGTCAACAACCGCCTCCGAGGGATTGTAGTGCGTCTCGATCATCAACCCGCCGGCACCGGCGGCAACCGCCGCGCAGCTCATATTGAAAATAAGGTCACGCCGTCCGGTGGCATGACTGGGGTCAGCCAGAACGGGCAGAAAGGTTTCCTTCTGTATCACCGGCACCGCCGTGACATCAAAGGTATAACGGGTATAATTCTTACCTTTACCAATGGGCAGGATACCCCTTTCACAAAGGATAATATCTTTATTGCCTTCGGCGGCGATATATTCGGCGAAAGACAGCAACTCTTCTATTCCGGCGCCGAAATGCCTTTTCAGAAGAACCGGCTTCCCTTTTCCAGCGATATTGGTCAGTAAATCCTGATCATACATATTGCGAGCGCCTATCTGTATTATATCAGCATACTGAGCCACCAGGTCAATCTGGGCCTCCCCACGTGCTTCGGTTATCACCGGCATTTCGAACTCTTTGCCGGCTTGATACAACCAGCGCAAGGCCTCTTCGGCCCCTTCCCGGCCGTTTGCCCCCAGGCCCTGGAATGAATGGACGGAGCTTCTCGGCTTAAATATACCGCCCCGCAGGATATGCGCCCCGGCTTTTTTCACCGCCCCGGCAATTTTGAAAATCTGTGCCTTACTCTCCAGGGAGCACGGCCCGGCGATAAATACCAGGTCAGGGCCGCCGATGCAGACGTTGCCGACCGATATCCGCCGGGATTCGTCCGGTTCCTCAAACCGCCGGCGGTATTCCCGGGAGATCAATTTATACGGGGTTTCCACCATCATCGCTTCCTTTACCCCGGACAGGGCGGCCAGACGGGAATAATCCACCCGGCTCCGGTCACCGACCAGCCCGATACCGGTGCGGTATTCGCCCCGGGAAACGTCTGCTTTCAACCCGTATTTCCTGATTTCCCGGACCACGCCGGACACTTCTTCCCTAGTCGCTTCCGGTTTCATAATTATCATGGCTGCCTCCCTCCCGACATTAATCTATCCCCGACCGTCCCTGAAATTTCCCATAAAAAAAAGCCCCTGGGGAAGGGCTTTTAAATTGCTCACTTAAGTTTAATTATGGCTGATGTTATCTAGACGACTAAGCTAAAACCCTCCCCGCGCGCAATTTCTGCGCCAGTTAAAGTAATAATAATAGGAGTAAAACATTTTTCCGGAAAATACAGTTAACATCTTAATTTACCAAACCTACCTTAGTTTAAAGTAACATAATATTGATTTTCTGTCAATGAGGGTGGGTTAGATAAGAGATTGCTTCGTCACGGGGCTCCTCGCAATGACA